>CADBOI010000067.1 GCA_902796335.1 uncultured Spirochaetales bacterium | reverse complement strand
GAGGAGGTCCTCGGCAAGGCTCTGAAGGGCCGTAGGGACAAGGCGGTCATCTGTACCAAGGTCAGACTGGCCCATCATGACGAGATTGTCGCAAGCTGCGAGCAGAGTCTGAGAAGACTCGGAACAGATTATATAGATGTATATCAGGTCCACTGGCCGTTCAAGGATGTTCCCATGGAGGAGACTTTGGGGGCATACGAGGAGCTCAAGGCCTCCGGAAAGGTCAGGGAGATCGGAGTCTGCAATTTCGGCCCGGGAGCGCTGGACATGGCCGAAGGCCACAAGATTGTCACCAACCAGCTTCCGTACTCGCTTATCTGGAGGGTCATAGAGAAGAACGGAATCCTTGAGAAATGCAGGGAGAAGGGAATCTCCATCTGGGCCTACGTACCTCTTGCCCAGGGACTTCTGACAGGAAAGTACAAGTGGATAGACGATGTTCCCCTCGAGAGGAGGGAGACCAGGTTCTACAACAGCTCCTGGAAGCAGGGCAGACACAGCGACACCGGTTTTGAGGACATCATCTTCCCGTTCATAAACACGCTGTGGGGCGTCTGTCTGGAGACGAGGTTCTCCATGGTGGACGTTGCATTCGCGTTCCTCAAGGCACAGGATGCGGTCTCAAGCATCCTTGTAGGTGCCAGGGACAGGAGACAGCTGGAAAAGAACATTGAGTCATACGGCAAAAGCGTTCCGGCTGATGTCGTTGAGAGAATCACAAGGCTGTCCGACCCGCTGAAAGAGGCCATGGGCACCAATGCAGACCTCTGGCAGAACGACGACGGCGGAAGAATGTTCTGAATACAATAATGGTTGGAAAAGCGTAAAACAGTGGTAAAACACCGTTTTTTGCGCCTAATTGGAGGTTTTGTAGACAATTTTCACAGCTAAGCAATTCTTGTCAAAATAAGAATTAGAAAAAAAAGTTTTTTTTGCTTGCTTATTTTGGAAAACATTGTATACAATTACAGGTGTCAACAATAAGACGGACTGTCGGCTGGTGTCGGCGGATATGGAGGATTCAAAATGAGAGAATCAATTCACAAGTATTTTCAGGTAGGAACAATCGTCTGGATGAGCTATCCGAACAGAGGTGTCCTGGATGCAATCAAGACAATTGCCAGTGACGACTTCTTCGATGCAATTGAAGTCACACAGAATAAGGATCCCGAATCCAAGATCAAGGAGAAGGCACTTCTCGAGCAGTCCCACCTCAAGGTCTGTTACGGAGCACAGCCAAGGCTTCTTGGCCCGAAGCTCAATCCGAACGCAATCGACGAGGCCGAGCGCGCCAAGGCTGAGGCAACTCTGATCGAGGCAATCGACGAGGCCGAGTACTTCGGAGCCAAGGGAATCGCATTCCTCGCCGGAAAGTGGGAAGAGGCTACAAAGGACCAGGCTTACGCACAGCTTCTGAAGACAACCAACAACCTCTGCGCATATGCAGCAACAAAGAACATGAACGTCGAGCTCGAGGTCTTCGACTTCGACGTGGACAAGGCCGCTCTGATCGGACCTGCACCGCTTGCGGCAAAGTTCGCAGGCGATGTCCGCATGAAGCATTCGAACTTCGGCCTTCTGGTTGACCTCTCACATTTCCCGATCACATTCGAGAACAGCCACCAGGTCATCACAACCTGCCGCCCGTACATCACGCACTTCCACATTGGAAACGCTGTTGCTGTCAAGGGTCTCGAGGGCTATGGCGATCTCCATCAGCGCTTCGGTTTCCCCGGCGGAACAAACGACACAGACCAGCTCCTTGATTTCTTCCGCGAGCTCAAGGCCAACGGTTTCTTCGATGCAAACAACCCGTACGTCCTCTCGTTCGAGGTCAAGCCATGGAAGGATGAGGATGAGGACATCATCGTCGCCAACACAAAGAGAGTCATCAACAGAGCCTGGGCTCTTCTCGAGGACTGATTTAACAGGAGCCAAATATGAAGATCGTAGTACTTGACGGTTATACAGAGAACCCCGGAGATCTCTCCTGGGACGGACTTAGAGCTTTCGGAGACCTGACTGTCTATGACAGATCATCCCTGACAGATCCCAAAGACGCAATCAACAGAATCGGCGATGCCGAGATCGTCTTCACAAACAAGACCCCCATCACAAAGGAGGTCTTCGACGCCTGCCCGAACATCAAGTTCATCGCAGTCCTGGCAACAGGCTACAACGTAGTTGACGTCGCATACGCCAAGGAGAAGGGAATTCCTGTATCCAACGTTCCCACATACGGAACAGACAGCGTCAGCCAGTTCGCAATCGCACTCCTCCTGGAGCTGTGCCACCACATCGGCCATCACAGCAAGACCGTCTACGAGGGCAAGTGGCAGAACCACATCGACTGGTGCTACTGGGATTATCCCCTCATCGAGCTGGCAGGAAAGACAATGGGAATCATCGGATTCGGAAGAATCGGCCACAGGACCGGACAGATCGCAAAGGCCCTGAACATGAAAGTCATCGTCAACGACGGTTTCAAGAATCCCGCATTCGAGGCCGAGGGCTTTGAGTATGTGGACCGCGACACCCTGTATGCACAGAGCGATGTCGTCGTTCTCCACTGCCCGCTGTTCCCGGACACAATGGGAATGATCAACAAGGAGTCCATCGCCAAGATGAAGGACGGCGTGATGATCATCAACAACAGCCGCGGACCGCTTGTAGTCGAGCAGGATCTCTGCGATGCACTCAACAGCGGAAAGGTCGCAGGTGCTGCAGTGGACGTTGTCGCAACAGAGCCCATCAAGGCCGACAACCCGCTTCTGAAGGCCAAGAACTGCATCATCACCCCGCACATGAGCTGGGGAGCCAAGGAAGCCAGACAGCGCATCATGGACATCAGCGTTGCCAACGTCAAGGCATTCGTGGACGGCAATCCGCAGAACGTCGTGAACAAATAAGGAGTTGTCATGTTCGATCATGTCTGCCTTACGGTGAATGATATGAAATGGCATATGGACCTATTTCTCAGGGTCTTCGGCTTCCATGTCGACAAATACGTGGGAGATCCGGACGACCCGGAGAAGGTCTGGTTCAAGGAAAGTCTTCAGCTGAACAGGACCGTAAATCCTGTGGTAAAGGACGGAGGAATCTTCAACCACCTGGCACTGAAGGTCAGTAATGGAGAAGAGGTGCTCAGAGAGCTGAAGCAGCTTGGAGGAGAGGAAACAGAGGCGGGCAACAACTGGATAATGATGCCCACCGGTCTGTATCTGGAGATCCTCTGATTGAATGGAAAAAAGGGAAAAGGGAGGAAACATGGACAAACCTATTCTTGGAATGCTTATGGGCGATCCTGCAGGTGTCGGACCTGAGATCATCGCCAAGCTTATTGTGAATGGTTTCACACAGGGATTGTGCAATCCTGTTTATATCGGGGACAAACGTATTCTGGAGAGAGCCTTCGGCATCATCGGAAAGAGTGCTCCGATTCGTGTGATCGACAAGGTCGCCGATGCTGATTTCGCCTCCGGCGAGGTCCAGCTGATCGATCTGAAGGATGCCGATCCTGCAAAGTGCCCGGTCGGACAGGTTTCCGTCGAGGGCGGAAAGGCTTGTCTCGACGAGCTTACACTTGCCGCAGATCTCTGCAACAAAAAAGAGATCGAGGGCTTCTGCTTCGTTCCGCTGAACAAGGCCGGAATGAAGGAGGCTGGTCTCCACTACGAGAGCGAGCATCATTATCTTGCCCATGTCTTCGGACTTACAGGTCCTTTCGGCGAGATCAATGTGGTGGGCTCCGTCTGGACAACAAGAACAACCAGCCATATCCCAATCAAGGAAGTTTCGCAGAATCTTACGGTGGACAAGATCTACAGAGCCATCGTTCTGTGCAATACAACACTTAAGAACAGTGGAATCGCAGCTCCCAGAATCGCTGTCGCAGCCCTCAACCCGCACTGCGGTGAGAACGGACTGTGCGGACGTGAGGAGCTGGATGTCATCAAGCCGGCAATCGACAAGGCCTGTGCCGAGGGTATCGTCGCATCCGGTCCGTATTCCAGCGACATCCTTTTCATCAAGGCTTTCAGAGGAGATTTCGACGGTGTGGTCACAATGTACCACGACCAGGGACAGATCGCCCTCAAGCTCCGCGGATTCGACGAGGGAATCACAATCGGAGGCGGACAGCCTTATCCGATCGTCACATGCGGACATGGAACAGCCTATGACATCGCAGGAAAGAACATCGTCAAGACAAGTTCATTCGAGAACGCGGTCAAGATGGCTGCAAAGATGGCCAACCACATGGCCGGCAGGAGCTGATCATGGCAGAGAATACTGAGAAAACAACAGGGAAGAGGGGAGTATTCACCGTAATCTCTGACCATCTTCCGCAGATCATCCCCATCTGCACATCGGCCATCGCAATCCTCTGGATTGTGCTAGGCCTCAAGCAGTACGGATTCTGGGATGAGTTCAAAGGTCCAAAGACCGGTTTCTTCCCGACAATCATCGCCATTGTCATGCTTGCCATAAGCATCTTTGCCCTGATCACCTCGGGAAAGGCCAAGAAGCCCGAGTTCGAGAAAGAGAACTGGATGGCAGCTCTTGGAATGCTTGCCATGGTCCTCATGTCCTATGTCATTGGCATGGAGCTTTCAATTCTTGCATTCATGATTCTTTGGCTGAAGGTCTATGAGAAGTGCACATGGAGAACCACCATCGTGGCTACTGTCATTGTTATGGCTCTGGTCATAGGTGCGTTCCGTTTCTGGCTGGGAATCAACTTCCCGCTCGGACTGTTCGGTCTGATTTTCGGTTGAGGAGGTAGGACATGTCTAACTTTGCTATGCTTTTCCGCGGCTTCTCAGTCGTATTCACATTCCAGAACATCGCAGTCTGTCTTTTGGGCGCAATCCTCGGACTGATCGTCGGAGCCATGCCGGGAATCGGTTCCCTTGCAGGTGTAGCACTTCTGCTGCCTCTTACCTACAAGTTCAACCCCACAACGGCAATCATCCTGCTCGGATCACTTTACTATTCGAACATGTACGGCGGATCATTCAGTGCCATTTTGCTGAACATCCCCGGTGACAGCCCGGCTGTCATGACAATGCTCGACGGTTATCCGATGGCAAAGAAGAAGAAAAGACCCGGACAGGCACTGTTCACGGCCAACCTCGCATCGTTCGTCGGTGGAACCATCGGAATGATCATCCTGACCTTCCTGGGCCCGGGCCTTGCCAACGTAGGACTTCACTTCGGTCCTCAGGACATGACGGCTCTTCTTCTGGTCGCTATGACCAGTATCGGCTGGCTTGTCGGAAAGAACCCGACACAGGGTGTCATCCTGACCATGCTCGGAATCCTCCTTGCCTGTATCGGAATGGACCCCCAGACCGGAGCTCCCAGATACAACTTCGGAAACATGTACCTGATGGGTGGAATCCCGTTCGTCCCGTTCGTAATCGGAACAGTCGGATTCTCGCAGGTCCTCAGACTGATGTCGGAGAGAAACGACAAGGTCGACGAGGACAAGATGGTCAAGCAGAAGCTCACCATCCGCGGGTCCATGCTCACAGGCCATGACGTCAAGAGACTTCTGCCGCCGGCAATCAGATCCGGTGTCCTGGGAACATTCGTCGGAGTCCTTCCCGGAGCAGGTGCCACAACCGGTGCATTCCTCGGCTATGCCATGAACAAGGCATTCAAGAGCGAGGAGCCGTTCGGAACCGGAGCCATCGAGGGAATCGCTTCCTGTGAGGCTGCCAACAACGCTGCCGCCGCCGGAGCTTTCGCACCGCTTCTTGCCCTGGGTATTCCGGGATCCGGAACAGGTGCTGTCCTTCTGGGAGGCCTGATGATGTGGGGTCTCAACCCGGGACCGCTGCTCTTCACGAACAACCCGGATTTCGCATGGGGACTCATCGCATCGCTGTTCCTGGCAAACCTGCTGACACTCATGATCTCCATCGGAGTCATCCCGTTCCTGATCAAGATCCTGACTGTCCCTGTAAAGGTCATCATCCCCGTCGTCCTGGTCATCTGTATGGTCGGTTCCTATGCCAACACATATTCGATGTACGGAGTCGTGGTCATGATCATCGCAGGTCTTGTGTCGTACATATGTGAGAAGAGCGGTTACAGTACCGCCCCGATGCTGCTGTCGTTCGTCCTTGCTCCGCTCCTTGAGAACAATATGAGAAAGGCGTTCATCACCAGCCAGGGTTCCGTGGGAATCTTCTTCACCAGCCCGATTTCATGTGCTTTCATGGTAATCCTGTTCGCAATCGTGCTCACACCGATCATCCGTGGAATCATCGCATCATCAAAAAAGAAAAAAGAGGCCTGAGGCCACTTAGATAAAAAGAGAAGGAGACAAAAAATGAAGAAAGTATTCTTGTTTGTTCTTATCGCTGCACTCATGCTCCCGCTGTTCGCAAACGGTAACGGTGAGTCAGCCGGTTCCTCTGCAGGTTTCGCACCGACAAAGGATATCACATGGTATTGCACATCTAAGCCGGGCGGAGGATCAGATATCTATACCCGCGCCATCTCCGATTCAGCAGTTGCAAACGGTTGGCTCTCAAAGGCCCCTCTGATCAACTACAAGACTGACGGAGCAGGTGAGGTTGGAAGAAACGAAGTTGCAAACACAAAGCAGAACGCAGACTACACCCTGCTGACATTCAACAGCGGTGACCTGATGCCGATGGTTGCAAACACTCCTAACAGAATCAAGAACTTCACACCGATCGCCATCATGGCAACCGACAAGCAGCTTCTGTTCATCAACCCGGAGAAGGCAAAGTACAAGACATTCGCAGATGCTCTTGCCGCTGCCAAGGCCGGAACACAGGTTGTCATCGCCGGTTCAAAGGGCGACGACCTTGAGCTTTACGGAATGCTGATCAAGGAGCTCGGTCTCAAGGAGAACCAGATCGCTTACATCACAAACGATTCAACAGCCGACGCAATCACCAGCGGACTCGGCGGACACGTTGACCTTGTCATGTCCAAGCCGGCAGCAGCCAGCGAGTACGTCAAGGCCGGAATGCTCGTTCCTGTTCTCGCACTTTCCGATTCAAGATTCGCAGGCGATCTCGCTTCAGCTCCCACACTCCACGAAGTCGATGCCCAGTACAACGATGTCGAGCTTCCTGTCTGGAGAGGAATCGTAGGACCTGCCGCAATGAGCGAAGAGGCTGCAAAGTTCTATTCAGATCTTGCAAAGAAGGTTTCAGAGTCCAAGGAATGGATCGAGGGATACCTCGAGAAGAACTCTCTCAAGAGCTCATTCATGGATTACAAGGAGGCCAAGGCTTACATGGAGAAGTACGAGGCTGACTATCTGAAGAAAATCGGTAAATAATAGTACTGATATTCAGAAAACAGTGGGACTGCCTCTGTGGCAGTCCCATCACTGTATTCTGATACATGATACGGAGGATAAGATGAAGAAAGTCATGCTGCTCCACACGGTCAAATCCGTCTACGACACTTTCGGGCCGGCCCTGTCCAAGGTCCTGGGTCCGGATGTGATAATCGACAACATCCTGGACACGTTCCTTGCGGACGATCCTGCAAGACACGGCGGTGTTTTCTCGACGGCCAACAGGCTCAGGCTTGTCCATGACCTGGAGAGCGCCCAGCTTGCGGAACCGGATGTCATAGTGGTTACATGCAGCAGTCTTTCTCCGTATCTTCCGACCCTCAGACAGTATTTCAGAACTCCAATCATCGCCATCGATGATGCCATGTGCAATGCTGCATTGGACAAGGGTTGCAGAGTCGCCGTCCTTGCAACCGCGGCTAGCGCGCTTGAGCCTGCGCTTTGGAAGCTCAGCCTGTTAGCACAGGAGAGGGAAGCAAAGGTGAGTCTTCAGAGCTTCTGCAATCCGGATGCGATTGCGGCTCTCAAGGCCGGCGACAGAGCTACTCACGACAGACTTCTTCTCGAGATGGCTGCCAAGGTGGACAAAAAGTGCAATGCCATCGTTCTTGCACAGGCATCCATGGCCGACATGAGGGAAGAGGTTGAGAAACTGACCGGAGTCAGCACATTCGCATCACCTGAACTGTGTCAGGCTGAGGTGAAGAGGTTTCTTGACAGGATCTGATTTCAGAGGGCAAGTCCTTCGGGATAGGGGGAGTGCATGACGTGTTCGTAAAGGAGCACCTTGCACTCCTCTTTTTTTTCTTCACGCAGCAGGCGCATGATCTGTTCATGCTGGATTGTATAATCCTTCAGTGCTATTCCGTATAGGTTCTGGGTGATTCTGAGCTGCTGGATCTTGGCTCCCAGGTGCTCGTAAAGATTGATGAGAGCACTGTTTTCGGATGCCTTGATCAGCTCCAGATGGAACTGTGAGTCCTGCTCGAATGAAAGTGCACGGTCTCCGATGTCCAGAGCGTACTGGCACTCCGCAGAGCAGCGAGCAAGGTTCCTGATGTTGTTCTCAAGGGACTGGGGAGTGATCAGGTCCACGGCAAGGCACTCCAGATGGATTCTCACACGGGCGATGTCCTTCGCCTCTTTTTCGGAAATGGTCGTCACTTCCGCATAACAGCGTGGCTTGATTGAGACAAGGCCATATTCGCCGAGTCTTCTGACAGCTTCTCTTATCGGAGTGCGTGATACGCCGAACTGCTTTGCCAGAGACTCCTCGGGTATTTTTTCCCCGCCTGCGAGCTTTCCGTTGAGTATCTGTGCCTTCAGCAGATTGTAAATCTCATCCGAGAGGTTCTGTCCCTTTCCCTTTGTTTTCATAAATAAGCCTCACTGATTGTGTTCAATTTTTCCCATTACTATGTATAGCATATCACAGTTCTGAGTAAATACAACACAATCTGTATACAATATGTCGGTTGGTGTCGGACATAAGGCGTAAAACAGGTG
>CADBOI010000066.1 GCA_902796335.1 uncultured Spirochaetales bacterium | reverse complement strand
GGTCTTCTCGATATAGGCGGTGTTGGTACCGGTTCCGAGGATGAATCCGACACAGCCGTCGTAGCTTCCGTTGGAGTTCTTGGCCTGGGCGGCAAGAAGGGTCGTGACGGTGTCGTTCATGACAATGACCTTCTTGGCCGAGACATCATGTCCTCTGCTTGCAAGTTCTGCAAGGATTTCCACACCAAGATGCTTTCCCAGGACTTCCTTTGCCTTGATCTCCTTGCTGAACAACTGGGGGATTCCGTCATGGTCAGGAAGGATCTCGGCGGCATAGGAGAAGCAGAAACCTATCTTGTCGCTCTTGTCGATAAGTCTCTCCAGCTCATCGGCGATTATGGAGAAGAACTCCTTTGCGGAGACTTCCTGTCCGGTTCCGGGCATGCGGATCTTCCTGAAGTTGCTGATCACAGGCTTGAGGTCGGAGTCGAAGGTAACGATGCAAGTGCGGAAGTTGGTTCCGCCGGCATCGATGACTATGACGCTCTCACCCTCCTTGGGTCTGGCGTCCGGCGAGCAGTAGCTTGGAATCATGGCAAGGGAGCTTTCCTTGCCTGCAAGACCTGCGTCCATCTCTTTCAGAAAGAGACCGCAGACCTCATCGATGTCGACCATATCCGGGTTCAGATAATGTCTGTTGAGAAAATCCTCTACTGTGCGCTTCATAACATCCTCCGACGGCGGATGTCACATATGGAACTCTCCGCCTATATAAGCATAGCCGTTTATCGTGTAGGTGTCAGCAGATTTTACAGTGATACTTCCGTTTTTATCGACCGACATGTCGAATGTTCCGGAAAGCGAGACCGGCTCTGCAAGCCCTTTGCCGTAGACCTTCATGTCCACCTTCATCTCTATGCCCTCTTCCGTCTCGACCCTGTCGGACCAGATTGTCAGGACCTCGTCCAGGGTCGCACCCTCGGGATAATCGAAGGAAATGGATCCGGAAAGAAGGTAGTCTCCCTGCCTGTAGTCTCTGGTGGCCATGGCGACATAGACCGCAGAGACCATGGGGTTCTCGGTAGCGGTGTTCAGGACGGAAAGGAAAGACGCGAAAAGCCCCTTGGAGGAATCGGACGGAGCCAGTGCCTCGACAAACTCCGACGGATCGGCAAGGAAATAGGCGATTCTGCGCGGAAGGTGGACGACCTCGTCCATGGATACAGCTGAACAGGGAAGTTTGATTGAAGTGTCGGTGCATTCAGTGACCAGGGACGCAGAGATGCAATCCATCATCACCATCAGGGAATTCTCAACATCACCCGACGGAAGCGGACTTGAAACCTCGTCTGCATAGAGAACACTGGTCAGAAGCAACAGCGATACCACCCCGACAATCGTCAAACGTCGTATCATACTGGCTAAATATTATTCTGCCCAAGCTATGTTTTCAAGTTTTTTTGTGCTAGATTTCAGTTATCAGGAGTCAAAAATGAGGAACAACGACACTTTCTTCTGGTACGATCTCGAGACGTTCGGCCTTAACCCGGCATATGACAGGATCGCGCAGTTCGCAGGACAGAGAACCGACACGGACCTGAATCCGATCGGAGACCCCGTCATACTTTACTGCAGGCTCTCTGCGGACTACATCCCGGATCCGGCCGCATGTCTTGTCACGGGAATCACACCCCAGGAAGTGAAGGCGAAAGGTCTGCCGGAAAGCGAGTTCATAGAGAAGATCAACGACCTGTTCAGCGTTCCCGGAACATGCGTCTGCGGCTTCAACTCCCTGAAGTTCGATGACGAGTTCATCAGAAACGCCCTGTACAGGAACTTCCTCGACCCCTATCAGCGTGAATGGAAGAACGGAAACAGCCGGTGGGACATCATCGACCTTGTCCGTGCCTGCCATGATTTCAGGCCGGAGGGCATTAAATGGCCGGGTCCCAGCGAAAAGGGAAACCCAGTCTTCAAACTCACCGAACTGACTGCCGCAAACAACATCGAACAGATCGGCGCCCACGATGCAATGGTGGATGTCAATGCCACGATTGCGGTTGCAAGGCTGATAAAACGCGTGCAACCCCGCCTTTTCAGCCATTATTTAAGTCTTAGGAACAAAGTCGAGGTCAAGAACTACCTGAACCCACAGGACACTCCGAGACCCCTGCTGCACACCTGCGCCGCGTTCACGAATCCCGGAGGCTGCACATCGCTGATAGTCCCCATCACTCCACATGTGACGAACGAGAACTCCATCGTGTGCTTCGACCTTTCAAAGGACATCGCACCGCTTCTGAGCGCAAAGCCCGAGGATGTGTTCAAGGTCAACGGGGTCATGAAGATCGCTGTCAACAAGGTTCCGTTCCTTGCAAGGCCAAACGCCCTGAAGACAGCCGACTACCAGAGACTGGGAATCGATTTCCAGGCCTGCATCAACCGATATGACGAGCTAACAAGGCACAGGTCCGAGCTCATTGTGAAGATCAGGTCCAATGCCGATGACGATTTCCAGACTCCGGACGACCCTGACTTCCAGATTTATTCCAGGTTCTTCAGCGACTACGACAAGAGGCTTTTCAACGTCATACGCAGTACACCGCCCGAGCAGAGGCTGAATCTGAAGCTCGATTTCGAGGACCCCCGCTGTAGCCAGATGCTCTGGCGCCACGTATGCAGGAACTACCCTCTTGTGCTGGACGAGACAAATCTGGCCAAGTGGAAGTCCTTCTCTTCCACCAGGCTCCTCTGCCCTCCCGGAAACCCAATCAACGACATCGGTTTCGTTTCCAGGAAAATCGAGGAAAAGCTTGCAGACAACTCGCTGGATGCGAAACAGAAGGAAATCCTGTCAAAGCTGCGCGACTACATGCTGTCGTTGAAGCGTTTCGTGGGACTTCAGTAAAGAATTATTATACAGTAAATTTCTCCCCTACTATATACTTCCCCCCGATTTATGATAGAATAGCAGGCAATCGGGGCGGATGCTTCCGCTCCGATACGAAATCTACACACTAAGGAGAAGCGCAATGAAGAAAACCTTAATCATTGTTCTGCTTGCACTGGTTGTCATGGGCTTTGCTTTCGCAAATGGAGCTCAGGAATCCGCACCGAAGGCCAAAGAGATCAAAGTTGCTCTGATCGTCTCATCAACCATCGACGACAAGGGCTGGTGCCAGGCAATGCATGACGGCATCACCGAGGCAATGGCAGAGCTTCCGAAAGGAACAATTGCAGACTACAAGGCAGTCGAGAACACACAGCCTGCAGATGCAAAGAGTGCTGTCGCAACCTATGTCAACCTGGGATTCAACATCATCATCCTTCACGGCTCACAGTACAGATCCGTCACTGAAGAGGTCAGCAAGGAGTATCCTGATGTAATGTTCGCATTCGGAACAACAACCGATATCATCGGACAGAACGTCTTCAGCTACATGCCGCAGTCAGAAGAGACCGGATTCCTCGGCGGAATCATTGCAGGACTTACAACCAAGGCCAACAAGGTCGGTGTCGTAGGACCTATCGACGGCGGTGACTCTGCAAGATACAACAGAGGCTTCGTCCTTGGTGTCCAGTCAGTCAATCCGAAGGCAAAGATCACAGTCACCCACATCGGAGACTTCAACGACACAGTCAAGTCCGGTGAGTTCGCACAGTCCCTCATCCAGGCCGGCAACGATGTCCTCACAGGTTCATCACAGCAGGCTCTCGGTGCTCTCAGAGCTGTTGCAGAGTATCCAGACAAGGACATCTGGTGGGTCGGACAGGATATCGCTCAGATCGGTCTTGACGAGGGTTACAAGTGCATCGCCGCTTCCTCATACAACTACAAGGCCGTCCTAATCGGACTGGTCCAGAACTTCAAGAACGGAGTCCTCGGAGGACAGGTCATCCCGATGAACTTCAGCAACGGCGGATTCGTCTGGGCATGGAACGACAAGTGCGCCGATAAGATCACACCGGAAATCAAGACAGCTGTCGAGACCAAGATGGCAGAGTTCAAGTCAAAGGCTGACATCCTTTCCAACTGGTCAACAGTTGACTATTCCAAGCTCTGATCTTAACAACGGAAACAATATGTGCAGGTCCATGTGGCCTGCACAGTTTTTTATCGACCACTTAATGGATTCAAATGGCAAGATTCGACAAAATCAAAGAACTGCGCGTTGAACACATCACAAAACGCTTTCCCGGTGTTCTTGCAAGCGATGACATCTCGCTGACCGTAGGAGAACACCAGATTCTGGCGCTTGTGGGAGAAAACGGCGCCGGAAAGACAACATTGATGAACATGATCATGGGTCTCTACCAGCCCGACGAAGGAAAGATCTTCATCAATGGAGAAGAGGTGAGCCTTAAAACCCCGAATGACGCATTCGACTGCGGAATCGGAATGGTCCACCAGCAGTACATGCTCGTCCCGAACATGACAGTTCTGGAAAACATCGCCCTGGGCATGAAAAAAAGCTGGAAAGGCATCAAGGTTGACCTGGCGATGGTCAGAAAACAGATAGAGGAAATATCCGGGAAATACGGCCTGGCCGTGGATCCCGATGCATTCATATGGCAGCTTGCCGTCGGCGAGCAGCAGAGGGTCGAGCTGGTCAAGACCTTGTGTCTCGGAGCCAAGTTCCTGATCCTGGACGAACCGACCAGCGCATTGACGCCCCAGGAGACGGATGAGCTCATCGCCCTACTCAAGTCGATGAGCTCCGAGCTCTCGATCATCTTCATCAGCCACAAGCTTAACGAGGTCAAGGCACTGTCCGACAGGGTCAGCATCCTGAGACACGGAAAGGTGGTCTTCGAGGGAAGCACGGCGGACTACACATCCAAGCAGATTGCAGCCCTGATGACAGGCCACGAGGTCGAGGTCAACGCCAACACCGACGAGCCTTCCAAGGGAGAGGATTCCCTTGTGATAAAGGACCTCTGCGTAAGAAGCGACAGAGGCTTCCTCGCTCTGGACAACTTCAACCTTTCAATCAGATCCGGAGAGATCGTGGGACTTGCAGGAGTCTCCGGAAACGGACAGCGTGAGCTGGCCGAGGCCATCAACGGAATAAGAAAGGTCGAAAGCGGAACGATCACTTTCCAGGGAAAGCAGATCCAGAACCTCACTCCGGGTCAGGTCATAGCCACCGGAATGGGATACATCCCCGAGGAAAGGAACACCGAAGGCATCGTCCCCTCGATGTCCATAAAGGAGAACATAATCCTCAAGGACAGCGAGTCCGACACATTCTCGAAGAACCACATCCTGAAGAACGGCGTCATCGAGGATACCGCAGGCAGACTCCGCACCGAATTCGACATCCGATGTCCCGGAATCCACACAGCAGCCGGATCCCTTTCCGGAGGAAACATCCAGAAGGTCATCCTGGCCCGCGAGATCAGCAGGAAACCGAAGTTCCTCGTCTGTGTCTACCCTATCAGAGGTCTGGATATGGGCGCTGCGGAGTTCATCCACATGGAGCTTCTCAAGCTCAGAAAGAGCGGCGTGGGAATCCTTCTGATAAGCGAGGAACTCGAGGAGATCATGAACCTGAGCGACCGCATTGCAGTCATCTTCAAAGGCAAGAACCAGAAGGTCCTTTCCCGTGACGAGGCGACAACCGAAAAGCTCGGAATACTGATGGCGGGGGTGAAAGAAGATGAATAACTACAAACTTGTCTACAAAATCGCAGTGGTGGCTGTGGCTGTTCTGATCGCACTTCTTGTCGGAGCCGCCATCATCATAGCCGTCGGAGGCGACGTGTTCGCCACATACTGGATCATAATCTCGATGCCATTCAAGAACTTCCGCTCCTTAAGCGAGGTTCTCATCCGAATGATACCGCTTCTCATAGTGGCTCTGGGAATCGCAGTCAGTTCCAGAAGCGGAATCATCAACATCGGAGCCGAAGGCCAGATGTACATGGGAATAATCGCAGCGACGGCGATCGCAACCAACTGCGGATCGCTTCCCAAGATCATTGTTGTGCCTATGTGCATCATCGCAGGAGGCATAGCCGGAGGTCTTTACGGATTCATCCCCGGATGGCTAAAGGCCAAGCTCGAGGTCAGCGAGCTGCTTTCGACCGTCATGCTGAACTACGTGGCCACGCAGTTCTTCAACTTCTGCATCAGAGTCCCTCTTCTTGACCCGATGGAGAAATCCGGAACACCGATGAGCAGAAGAGTTGCCGAAAACGCCACATTGTCCAGACTTTTCAGAGGTTCATCGTTGCATCAGGGCATTTTCCTTGCAATCATCCTTGTGGTCGTGATCTACATCCTGCTGTTCAAGACAACGTGGGGATACAAGATGAGAGCCGCAGGCGCGTCGGAAAGAGCCGCACGCTACGGCGGAATCAATGTATCGAAATATCTGATCATCTCAATGGTCATCTCCGGAGCCTGCGCAGGTATGGCCGGTGCAGTTGAGCTTATGGGAGTCCAGGGAAGAGCCGTTGCAGGAATGACCGGAGGCTACGGATTCTCCGGTGTCGTCGTCGCACTGTTCGGCGCCCTGCATCCGCTGTGGATTGTACCTGCCAGCTTCTTCTTCGGAATCCTGCTGTACAGCCAGGTCAACCTGCAGATCCTCACAAGCGTTCCGCCAAACCTCGTCAAGGCCCTGCAGGGACTGATCATCCTGATCATCGTTGCCGTGCAGATGGTCATCAACAACCCGTACTCGATCGAGCGCTTCAGAAAGAGGTTCTTCGCCGGGCGGGAAATGAAAAAAACGGAAAAGGAGGCCTGACATGGATTTCGTAGTAAGCACACTGACACTCACAGTCCGCTTCGCTGTTACCCTGATGATTGCCTCCATGGGTGAAATGTTCAACCAGAAGGCCGGAATCTTCAACCTCGGATGCGAGGGAATTATGAGCGTCGGAGCCTTCCTAGGCATGCTCATCCCCTTCACAATGGTCGGAGCCGGAACCGCTCCGGGATACATCAACATCCTCGGCCTTGCAGTCGCAACGGTCGTCGGTCTGCTGATGGGACTTCTCTTCGGGGTGATCGTCATCACGTTCCGCGCACCCCAGGGAATCGCCGGAATCGGAATGCAGATGTTCGGAGTCGGTCTTGCCGGAACGTTCTTCAGATCGTTCATCGGCGGAACCCAATCCATCACAGGAATCTCCTCCATGGAGATCCCCCTCCTCTCGAAGATCCCCGTTCTCGGAAAGATACTGTTCACCCACAACCCGCTGGTCTATTTCGCATACCTCCTGGTGCCTGTGGCATGGTATGTGATCTTCAAGACCCCATGGGGCCTGAAGGTCAGAGCCGTTGGAACACATCCGAGAGCAGCTGACTCGCTGGGTATCAACGTCAACAGAATCCGTTACCAGAGCCTCGCAGTGGGCGGAGCCATGGCAGGTTTCGCAGGAGCTTTCCTGACTCTCTGCCAGGCCAAGATGTTCAATGCCGAGATCATCGGAGGACGCGGATTCATCGCAGTCGCACTTGTCTACTTCGGACAGTGGCACCCGATCAAGATCTTCCTCGGAGCCCTTCTGTTCACATTCGCACAGACTCTCCAGACCCAGATCCAGATCTTCGTGCCGCAGTTCCAGGCCTATGAGTTCCTCACAATGCTTCCGTACATCCTGGTCATCGTTGTCCTTGCTTTCAACCGCAAGTCCAACAGACTGGGACCGTCAGCACTCGGAAAGCCGTTCAACAGGGAGATGCGCGTGTGAGCACCACATTCAGGGTAAACGGGAAAACCGTCACAGCAGAGAAAGAACAGAAACTTCTGAGATTCCTCAGAGACGAGCTCAGACTCACATCCGTGAAAGACGGATGCTCGGAGGGTTCATGCGGAGCCTGTACGGTTCTGATAAACGGGGAGCCCGTAAGATCCTGCTCCATCCTGACAACCGAGGTCGGAAATGCCGAAATCCTCACGGTCGAGGGCCTTTCCTACAGGGAAAAGGACATCTATACAGCGGCGTTCGGCCAGGCCGGCGCCGTGCAGTGCGGATTCTGCACACCGGGTATGGCCATCTGTGCCAAGAGCATTCTTGACAGGACTCTGTCCCCTTCCGAGCATGAGATCCGCCACACGATAAGAAACAACATCTGCCGCTGCACCGGCTATGCCAAGATAGTGAAGGCAATCGAGCTTGCGGCGCAGATGATGCGTGAGAACACGCAGATCGCCGACGACAGGAACTGGCTCATAGGAAAACGCGTTCCAAGGGTCGATGTAAGGGACAAGGTCACGGGAACAGGTAAATACCCGGATGACATCTACATCGACGGAATGTTGTTCGCCGTTGCCGTCAGAAGCAGATACCCAAGAGCCAAGGTCCTTGAGATAGACACCTCCCTTGCCTACGATGTCCCGCATGTCGTGAGGATATTCACAGCCGAAGACATCCCGGGAGAGGTCAAGGTGGGCCATCTGAAACGTGACTGGGACGCCATGATAGCCGTAGGCGGCATCACCCGCTATGTGGGCGATGTCATCTGCCTTGTTGCTGCAGAGACCTTCTCAGCCGCAAGGAAGGCGGCAAAACTCGTCAAGGTCAAGTACGAGGTCCTCCAGTGCGTGAGGAACCCGATTGAGGCGATGGCCCCGGACGCACCGAAGGTCCATGAGGAGGGAAACCTTCTTGGACACACCCATGTTGACCGCGGAAACGTCGACGAGGCTCTGAAGAACTCGAAATTCGTCCTCACGGAGTCCTTCACAACCCCGTGGACGGAACATGCCTTCCTGGAACCCGAGTGCGCCGTCTCAGTCCCCATGGATGACGGAGGGGTTCTCATCTACTCCACGGACCAGGGTGTCTACGACACAAGACGCGAGACGGCCCCCATGCTGGGACTTCCGGAGGACATGGTCAGAGTCGAGAACTGCTATGTGGGCGGAGGCTTCGGCGGAAAGGAGGATGTCTCGGTCCAGCACCTGAGCGCCCTGGTGGCATTCCTCACCAAGCGCCCGTGCAAGATGAAGCTCACCCGTGACGAGAGCATCAAGGTGCATCCCAAGCGCCATCCGATGGACATGGAATTCACCATAGGATGCGATGAGAACGGAATAATACAGGGCCTCAAGGCCAGGATAATATCGGACACCGGCGCATATGCATCGCTTGGAGTTCCGGTCCTGCAGAGGGCATGCACACATGCCTCGGGCCCATACAACTATCAGAATTTCAGAATAGACGGCTATGCCTACTATACGAACAACCCGCCTGCAGGAGCCTTCAGAGGTTTCGGAGTGACGCAGAGCTGCTTTGCTATCGAGACACTTCTGAACCACATGGCAGACAGAGTCGGAATCTCCCACTGGGAGATCAGGTTCAGAAACGCCATAAGGCCGGGCCAGAGCCTTCCCAACGGACAGATAGTGGATGACTCGACGGGTCTTGTCGAGACCCTTCTTGCAGTGAAGGACCAGTTCGAATCAAGCCCCACAGCGGGTATCGCCTGTGCCATGAAGAACGCAGGTGTCGGCGTGGGACTTCCCGACTACGGACGTGTCAGGCTTCAGGTTCTGGACGGAAAGGTGATCATCCACTGCGCCGGATCCTGCATAGGACAGGGAATGTGCACCGTGATGAAACAGATTGTCTGCGATGTCACCGGCCTTGAGGAAAGCCTTGTCGTCGAAGAGAAGGCAAACACTGCGAACGCCCCCGACAGCGGAACATCCTCAGGTTCCAGACACACAACCGTCACAGGCGAGGCTGCAAGACGCGCAGCCGAGATGCTGAAGAAGGAACTGGGCAACGATGGCCTGAAAGGCCTTGAAGGGCGCGAATTCTACGCAGAATACCTTGCAAAGACGGACCCGTTCGGGTCTGACCTTCCCAACCCCAAGAGCCATGTCGCCTACGGCTATGCCACACAGGTCTGCATTCTCGAGGAAAGGACGGACAAGATCCTTAAGATCGTTGCCGCACACGATGTGGGAAGAGCCATTAACCCGACCAACGTCGAAGGTCAGATCGAAGGCGGAGTGGTCATGGGTATGGGCTATGCCTTGAGGGAGCAGTATCCGCTGGAGGACTGCGTTCCTACGGCAAAGTATGCCTCCCTGATGCTTTTCAGAGCCGATGAGGTCCCGCAGATAGAGCCGATCATCGTCGAGCGCAAAGGCCTTGATGTGGCAAGCGGAGCGATCGGACTCGGAGAGATAGTCTCGATCCCCACTGCCCCGGCAGTCGCAGATGCCTATTACAGACTGGACGGACTTATAAGAACCAGGCTTCCTCTGGAGAACACCCCGTACGAGGATCCGGACAAGCTTGCCGCCCCGAGAAAGAGCAGAACCCTTGTGGTGAACAAGGATGCAAGATGCATAGGATGTCTTGAATGCGTCCATGCCTGCGCCAAGTTCTATTTCAGGACCCATAAATCCTCAATGGCATTCCTCAGGGTCACAGAGCACATGGGAATAGGAAACAAGAGCTCTCTGGAAGGCAAGATCACCAGGCCCGTGGTTTGCATACAATGCGGAAAATGTGCTAAAGTCTGCCCGATCGGTGCGATAAGACAGAACCGTTACGGAGCTTATGTCGTCGACATAAAGATGTGCAACAACTGTGGCAAATGCAGGGAAGCATGTCCGTTCGGTGTGATGGTCGAAGACACGGACATCAGCGCCACCAAGAAGTGCCTTGCCTGCGGCGAATGCGTCAAGGCATGCCCCATGGGTGTCCTGAGCCTGTTCAAACCGCCCGCACCTGTCATGGAAAGCACTTTTGCAAAGCTTAATACCAGGGAAGGAAAATGATCGAGAAACTTGAGGATTTCAGGAAGCAGCTGGACGAACTTGACCAGAAGCTTTCCGATCCCGATGTCATGAAGGACATGGGGAAATACAAGAACCTGATGCTCGAGAGAAGCCACCTTGTCCCCATAGTTGAGGAACTGTCCAACCTCAAGACCCTGACGGAGAACCTAGCCGACAACGAGAACCTCGCCCGCGAGGAAGACGAGGAGCTTGCGGCCATGGCCAAGGAGGAGATCCCCCTTCTCAAGGAACAGATCGAGCAGTGCGAGAAACGCTGCAAGATGCTGCTCATTCCGCCCGATCCGCTTGAGGGAAAGAACATAATCATGGAGATCCGTGCCGGCACAGGCGGCGAGGAAGCCGCCCTGTTCGCATCGGACCTGTACAGGATGTACTCCTACTATGCCGAGTCCATGCACTGGAAGATCGAGGAGATCGACTCCAATCCCACAGAGCTCGGAGGCTATAAGGAAATCATCCTCTCCATCAACGGAAAGGACGTCTATGGAAGTCTTCGCTGGGAAAGCGGAGTCCACCGAGTACAGCGCGTGCCCGAAACCGAAAGCGGCGGAAGGATCCATACATCGGCCGTAACGGTGGCTGTTCTTCCCGAGGCCGAGGAGACCGAGGTGGACATCCGTCAGGAAGACCTGAGAATCGATGTCATGCGTGCAGGCGGCCCCGGCGGACAGTGCGTCAACACCACTGAAAGCGCCGTCAGGATCACACACATTCCCACAGGTCTTGTTGTGATCTGCCAGAACCAGAAATCACAGCTCCAGAACAGGGTCGAGGCCATGAGGGTCCTCAGGTCCAGGCTCTACGACCTGGAAGCAGGAAAGAAGGCCAAGGAACGTGCTGAAGAGCGCAAGAGCCAGGTCGGAAGCGGCGACAGAAGCGAAAGGATCAGAACCTACAACTTCCCGCAGAACAGACTCACCGACCACAGGATCAACCTGACCCTCTACAAGCTCGACCTGATCATGGAAGGCCAGCTTCAGGATGTGATTGAGGCGCTCAAGGTCGCAGCCGGTGAAGCGGCACTGAAGGAAGCAACGTGAACCTATCACAACTTTACAAATCGTTCTGCGACTCATTCAAAAACATAAGCGATTCCCCTGCCGCTGATGCCAGGATCCTCATCTGCCACTGTCTGCAGATCAACCAGACCCAGCTTGCTCTGTTTCCGGACGAGGAAGTCCCTTCCGAAAAGCTCGAGGAACTTGAGAAGCTCAGAAAGGCACGTGAGAACGGGGAACCTGTGGCCTACCTCACAGGAGAGCGCGGATTCTACGAATGTGTCTTCAAAGTCTCAAAGGACACTCTGATTCCCAGAGCCGATACCGAGACACTGGTCGAGGAAGCAATAGCCGACATAACGGAATGTTTCGAAGACAGGCAGGAGGTCAGGATCCTCGACCTCTGCTGCGGCACAGGATGCATCGG
>CADBOI010000065.1 GCA_902796335.1 uncultured Spirochaetales bacterium | reverse complement strand
CACTTCTTCTGCACTGTCTGCGGCTTTACAATAATAGTCTTCATAGTAAACACCTACATAAAAAAGTTGTATGTCCGTGCATGCCTTTTCGATTCCGGATGAGCAGTCCGTCCTCAAGCGGGCCCGGTTTCTGTAGCCTTCGTGTCCGGAACCCCGTGGGAAAGGGGTTTGAGTCCCGAAGCAACGCAGACGCCAGAACGGCGCACGAAGCAAATAATATATTTTGAGGGCAGATTTTGTCTAGTGGTCTGCACTCTTTTTTACAATTTCTCGAAGGCAACCTTGTCGCTTGCAAAGGTACCGGTCCTTCCGGAGTCGAACTTCACGTCCAGAACCTCGCGTCCGGCGAACTGTCTCTTGCCCGTTATGGTTCCCTCGCCGTAGAACTCGCTCTTGATCCTGTCGCCAACCTCGAAGGTCGCAGGGGCGGTCTTTGGAGCCAGTTTGGCGCCGCCTTTGATAAGCGTGACGATGGGTTTCATGTTGCGCACGTTGAAACGGCTGGCCTCGGACGGCTTCGGGCGGCCCTGGACATCAGAATCCACATCGTCGCGGAAGAACTTCTCCGTGTTCACATAGTTGGCGCTGTAGCGGTTGCCATGGCTGGTGTAGCTGTTTCCGAACCCGTTTCCGTATCCGCTCCGATATCCGTCCTGGCGGTTGTCGAACCTGAACTGGCCGCCGAAACGGGATTTGAAGCGCAGGTCTATCTCCTCGATGTGGGACTCGTCGATCTCCTTGAGGAACATGCTGGGGCTTTCTGGCTGGACGGATCCCCATCTGAGGCGCGACGATGCGCAGAACATATACAGCTCCTTCTTGGCGCGTGTCATGGCCACGTAGCAGATTCGCCTCTCCTCCTCGATGTCCTCTTCGGTGCGCTCGTCAAGCCTGCCCGGGAAGATCTCGTTCTCCATACCCACCATGAAGACGCGCTCGAACTCGAGACCTTTGGTGTTGTGCATGGTAATCAGCGTCACGCCTTCCTGGGCGTGGCCCTCCTCCTCACCCAGGGCCGAGGCCTCAAGCGATGCCAGCTCCAGGAACCGGTTGATTCCGTCCTGCCCGTCGGAGAATTCCGACAGCGAGAGCATGTTCACGAGCTGCTCGATGTTGTCGGTCCTCTTGTTGACCTTCAGGTGTTCGGAGGCATCGCGTTTGACGTAGTAGTCCAGAACACCGAAATCTATCAGGACCTGGCGCAGGAACTTTCCGTTCTCTATGGTTCCGAACAGGGAAGAGGATTTGTCGTATGCATCCACGAAGCTTCTGATTCCGTCCACGGCGGCGCCCTTGACGATCTTCTCGTCCAGAGCCTTCCTGCAGGCTGCGATCACATCGCCGGAAACCTTTTCGTCCGTGATGGCCACTTCAAGAAGCTTCTCGATGCTCACATCGCCGATCCTTCTTGACGGCTTGTTGATCATCCTCTGGAACGCGACCGAGTCACGCGGATTGGACATCAGGGAAATCATGGCGATGCAGTCGCGGATCTCCTCGCGGTCGTAGAACCGAAGCGAACCCACGATGTGGTACGGAATGCCGTTTATCATCAGTCGGTCCTCGAAATCCTTGGACTGCGAGTTGGTTCTGTACAGTATGGCGCTGTTCTCATATGCCTTCGGGTCCTTGGCGTAGAACTTCTTCAGCATCTTCACGACCTGGTCGGCCTCGTCTATTCCCGAATCAACATAGTAGACCTGCGGGAGGTCTCCGCCTTCCTTCTGTGCGCTGAGGGTCTTCTGGGCCCTCGTGCGGTTGTTGTCTATCACGTCCTTGGCCACATCCAGGATGCTTTCCGTGCACCTGTAGTTCTTGCCGAGCACAACTTTCTTCGTGTCCTTGAACGCCTTGGGAAAATCGAGGATGTTTTTGACCTCGGCACCGCGGAAGCGGTAGATGCTCTGGTCGTCGTCGCCGACGGCGCAGATGAAGGTCCCCGGTCCAACCAGAAGCTTCAGCAGGTTGAACTGGGCCTTGTTGGAGTCCTGGTACTCGTCCACAAGGATCATCCTGAAGCGGTTCTGCACTTCCTGTCTGACTTCCTCATGTGTCTGAAGAAGCTCGATGGACTTGATTATCATGTCCGCAAAATCAACGTTGCCCGTCCTCTTGAGGTGATCTTCGTATGCGCGGTAGTATTTGCAAAGCCTGTCGTCCAGCTTGTTCGGCTTCTCCAGCCTGTCCTTCAGGACGGAGATCTTCTTGTAGTAGGAGGCGATCTCCTTCTTGTTGTCGTCAGGATATGCCTGGCACAGAAGGGACACGCTGTCATCGTCATCGTAGATCTTGAAGTTGGGATCCAGTCCTACAAGTGTTCCGTAGCGCCTGAGAAGCCAGACACCGAACGAGTGGAAGGTTCGGATCATGACGCGGTTTCCAACCTCGCCGACCATGTTGATCACCCTCTCCTGCATCTCGCGGCAGGCTTTGTTGGTGAACGTGACGGCCAGAATCCGGTATGGGTCGATCCCCAGGGCGTCTATCGCATAGGCGATCTTTGTGGTTATGACGCGTGTCTTTCCGCTTCCGGCTCCTGCGAAGACCAGGAGGGATCCTTCGTTTATCTTCACAGCCTCAAGCTGCTGTTCATTGAGTTCTTCAAGGAGGTTTTCCATGCTCATAGCTTCACTGCCTCAAGGTCTATTCCGTTGACCTTTGTTATTCCGCATCTGTAGACGTTGCCCGGAACCATGTCGCGTCCCATGACAACTGTCAGGCCGTCTACCTCGGGAGCCTGTCCCCAGAATCGGCCTATGGCGAGGTCCTCGCCCTGGATCAGCTCCTCGATCAGCACATCGTACTCCTTGCCGACAAACGAAGCCAGAATTTCCGACGAGATTCTCTCCTGGAGTTTCTGAAGCTTCTTCTGCCTCTTTGCCGCGACCTTGGAAAGGGCCTTGTGGGTCTCCTCATCGGTCAGGCCGTAGGCATAGGTGCCCTCTTCCAGCGAGTAGACAAACGAACCCATCCAGTTGAAGCGGTTCTTCTTCACAAAGTCGTAGACCTCTTCAAAGTCGCTCTCCTCCTCGCCTGGAAAACCGAGCATTATGGTTGTCCTGATGACCGACTCAGGCAGAGCCTCCCTTATCTTTGCGACAAGATCGGAATAGGTCTTGGCATCCCCCATCCTCTTCATAGGTCTCAGAAGCTTCACACTTGCGTGCTGGATCGGGATGTCGAAGTACGGAAGGATCTTGCCGTTGGTTTTTATCATATCCAGAAGCTCAAACGGGAATGCATCCGGGTGGATGTACAGAAGCCTGACCTTGAAATCCCCCTCTATTGCAGTGATGTCTGAAAGGAGCTCCAGAAAGTGGCTCTTTCCGTCCCAGTCCGTACCGTAGGCGGCAAGGTCCTGGGCGATAAGGTTGATTTCCTTGATATTGCGTCCGGCGAGGGTCCTGGCCTCATCCAGAATGGCGGCCTTGGGCCTTGAGCGCAGGGGTCCGCGGATTATGGGGATGGCGCAGAAACCGCATCTGTGGTTGCAGCCTTCGGAGATCTTCAGATATGCGCTTCCCGGGAAGTTGAAAAGCCTGTCGCGCTGATAACTTTCGGCATCCGGGTCCGGATACTCGGGAACAAGAAGCTCAGTCTGCCTGCTGCCCTCCAGATGCTTCACAAAGTCCGAGATCTGTGACAGGTCTCTGTTTCCGAAAATGCCGTCCGCTTCGGGAAGCTGCTCGGAAAGCTCCTTGCCGTAGCGCTGGGAAAGGCAGCCCGTTACAATGACCTTCGCCTTGGGATTGAGGTCCCTGAGCTCGAAGAACGTGTTGATCGATTCCTCGCGTGCGCTTTCAATGAAGCCGCAGGTGTTCACAAGGATCAGATCCGCCTCTGCGGCATCGTCCGTGAGGACCCATCCGTCGGAGGAGAGGATCTTCGCCATTACCTCTGCATCGACCTGGTTTTTGGCGCAACCGAGATTTTCTATATATAGATGTCTGCAATCGCTGTTTTTCATCTGTTGTAGTGTCCATTTTCCAAGCTAGCGAGTCAAGCATCTGAAGGTTTTTCAAGTTGCCGATTGGGCATTTCAGGGTTAGAATTGAAGTGTAATGAACAAGACGTTTTTCCCTGGTTCCGTATGGGGCCAGGTAGACATACCGGCCTCTAAAAGCCAGACGATACATACCCTGCTGATTGCACTGTTCGCAAGAGGCGTAAGCTCTATACAAAACCCGCTGATATGCTCGGACACCGAGGCGTGTATCGATTTCTGCAGAAAGCTCGGCGCAAGGATTTCGATGGAGAACGACATCATGACCGTCGATTCCACAAACCTTGACCCGAAGGACGGAATCGAGATCAACTGCCGCAACAGCGGAACCCTGCTCTACTTCGCAACGGCCCTCGCCTGCACCCTCGGTGTGGAAATCCGTTTCACCGGTGACCGGGCCCTGCTCAAAAGACCGGTGAAGCCCCTTCTCACAAGCCTTCACGATCTGGGAGCCAACGTGGATGTGGATACCGAGAATCCTCCCTATTCCGTCTGCGGACCCATGACAGGCGGACACACCAGCATAAGGTGCACAACCGGCCAGTATCTGACATCCCTTCTCCTGGCCGCCCCGCTCTGCAGGAAGGACACCACCATCGATGTCCACCTCCTGAAGGAAAAGGCCGCCACAAGAACCACGGAGATGTGGCTCGAGAAGCAGAACATCGAGTTCTTCCGCGATGACGAGATGTACCACTACACCATCCGCGGAAACCAGTTCTACCATCCGTTCGAGACCGACATAAACGGAGACTTCTCGCTTGCCGCATTCTTCTTCTGCGCGGCGGCCATCACCTCAAGCACCGTCACGGTGACCCACCTTGATGCAAAGAGCTCGCAGGCTGACAGAGCCATTCTGGACATCCTCTCAGATATGGGCTGCAGCGTAAGGAGCGAGGGACACTTCGTCTCACTCACCGGACCCTCCAGGCTCAAGGCCATAGACATCGATGTCGGCGGAACACCCGACCTCCTGCCTGCCCTGGCCGTGACCGCATGCTTTGCTTCCGGCCCCGTCCGATTCAGCAACGTCATGCACAATGCAATGAAGGGACCCCAGCAGAGAAGCTCGACCATCGCCTACAACATCAACGCAATCGGCGGCAACGCCCAGGTCCTCAGGGATTCGCTCGTGGTTTACCCCATCTCAGCCTTCAGCGGTGCGGACACAGTACAGAGCTTCGAGGACCCGAGAATCGCCATGGCAATGGCAGTGGCCGCACTCCGCAGCACGCACGGCCTGACAATCCAGGGATTCGAGTGCGTCGACCAGCCCTTCCCCGACTTTCAGGACAAGTTCAGTAGTGTGGTATTGTCAAGAAACTGACTCGCTGATATAAAGACCCTAGTGGTCAGTTGTTGGAGGGGTTCATGTTCACAATCGTTTACACAGACAAATGCGCAAAAACCGCCAAGGAGCTTTCGGACAGGCTTGAGGAGTCCGTTCTTTTTCCTGTGGAAGAGGCTCTCTCTTCTCCGGAAAACCTGGGAGACTTCGACAATCTGGGCCTTGTCTTCCACAACGACGGCAAAAGCCTTCCTCTTCCGATGCAGGATTTCATCCGCCGTGTTCTGGGAAACTGCGACCTGAAAGGCCTTGACTACATGTTCTCGGTCTGTGTCTGCGACCCCAAGCCCGGCCATGCACTCAAGATAGTCGAAAAGCTCTGTGCAAAAGCCGGCTGCGCACCGAGTCTGAGCGAATCCGTCAGCCCCGATGCAACATCGTCCGATCTGGACAGCCTTGCCTCCCTCATCAAAGCCGGAGACATCCGCCTTGCAAAAGGCAACATCGGAACCACATTCTTCATGCTGACCCACGGAATCAAGACCAGAGGCTGAGATGGGCGAGAAGAGAATCCGAAAGCCCATGTATGCAAAAGAGGACATGGGCCGCCTTGTCAGGTGGTTCTTCGGCTATCCCCTGATCTTCATAATCTATCTTGTCCTTTCCCTGCTCCTGCCCCGTTCCACAACCGGGATGAGAATGACGCTGGGCCTGAACATCATTAGCTATGCGATCTTCCTGATGTCGGCAGCCCTTGTGATTTCAAGGTTCCTCAAGTTCCCCCTGCGCAAGCTGGTCAACCAGAATCAAAACTTCTGCTACAGGAACCTGATGACAGGTTTTGTCAGCACATTAATCCTCGGAGCCGGAACAACCTTCATCCATATGGCAATCAGACCTCAGGACTTCACATACAGTCTGGGCAGGCTGTGGCCGGTGGACTTCCTTCTGGCATTCGTCCTTGTGGTTCTTGCTGCCCTTCTGGAAGAGGTCCTGTGCAGGTCCTACATAGCCTATTTCGTCAACGACACAATGGCGGAAAAACCCAGGCAGAAGATCATCTACTGCCTTGTCTCGGCGCTGGTCTTCACCATCTTCCATTTCCAGAATCCGGAGATTGTCGGGAAACAGGCAATCTATGCAATGATGTTCTATTTTGTCATGGGCTTTGCATTAATGGCAGTGACACTCAAGACAAAGGGCATCGAAGCCGCTTTGGGAATCCACATTGCAAACAACCTGGTCAGCGCATGGCTGTTCACATATGACAATGCAGCTTTGGCAACAAACGCAGTATTCACACAACACAACAACATCGGACCCATGATGGTCATCCAGTCCGTGTTCTGCATCGCAGTCAGCGTTTTCCTGGTAATCAGGTTTTCCCCTAAGGAGTCACAGATTTAAATGGCAAGCAATACTGAAAAGAAGCCTCAGAATCAAAAGAAGACCACTATCCCGCCCGAGGTGAAGAGGACGGTCAAGAAAGCCGTGGACAAATCGGTGAAGAGACACCCCTGGATCTGGCTCATAGTCATCCTGGTCATCATCGCCGCAGTCTTCATCCTGACTCCCACCGAGAACCCGCTGAAGACAAAAACTATCGCTTTCGATTCCGTCTCCGAGGAGCTTGCCATCCCGGCCTATTCCCCTGACGACATAGTTATCCGCCACACCGGATTCACACTCTCCTACAACGAAAAGCACGAGCAGCCCAACTGGGTCGCCTATCTTCTCACCTCCGACAAGGTGTTCGGCAACGCCAGCTCCAGAGGCGACAACTTCCGCGAGGATCCTTCCATCCCTACCGGCAGCTCGACACTCGCAGACTACAGAGGCTCGGGCTATGACCGTGGCCATCTGATTCCCGCAGCCGACCAGAAATGGTCATCACAGGCCATGGACGACTGTTTCTATCTATCCAACATGAGCCCCCAGACACACGCCTTCAACGCCGGCATCTGGTCCAAGCTCGAGTCCGCCGTGCGCACCATGGCCGCCCAGAACAAGGAAATCTGCGTCGCAACAGGACCAATCCTGACAAACGGTCCTTTCGACATAATCGGCCCGAACGCGGTCTCCGTCCCCAAACACTTCTACAAGGTGATCCTCGACTACTACGGACCGGACAAAAAGGCCATCGGCTTCATCCTCGCGCAGGACTCCAAGGGCGAGCTCAAGACTTTCGCCGT
The DNA here is from genome assembly GCA_902796335.1 of uncultured Spirochaetales bacterium. Classification (GTDB taxonomy): domain Bacteria; phylum Spirochaetota; class Spirochaetia; order Sphaerochaetales; family Sphaerochaetaceae; genus UBA9732. Next base: position 830 of record CADBOI010000065.1, on the reverse strand, counting down.
TTCAGTCAACGATGTCGAGAAGTTCTCAGGCATAGACTTCTTCCCCTCCCTTCCTGACGATGAGGAAGAAGCCCTTGAATCCCAGTACGATGTCACCCTCTGGGACCTGAGCGACTTCAACAGAACAACAACAGCAAAGAAATACGGCTACGATCTGGACAACCCGTCCAGCACTCCGGAACCACAGATTGTGACCGAAGAACCGCAGGATCCATGGGAGTCAGTCCTGTACTTCCTGTACACCAATTTCGGTCAGTACAAGAAGGATGCGTTGGACCTTCTCCATATTGAAACTGCAAAAGAAACAAAGTAGAATACGTTCATCCTGCGGCATTAGCACATCGGTAGTGCACGAGCTTCCCAAGCTTGTGAGGCGGGTCCGACTCCCGTATGCCGCTTAAAAAAGCTCAAGGACTTTTTGTCTTTGAGCTTTTTTAGTTTGAATATGGGAGGAGGACCGAGCGACGGCGAAAGCCGGGAAAAGGCTCCGGTGGAGCGTTTTCAGCGAAGGCGGGATAGCGCAGCGTCGACTCCCGTATGCCACTTAAAAAAGCTCAAGGACTTTTTGTCTTTGAATTTTTGTTTGCCTATCACAACCCTGTTTAAAGCGGTTGTGGATGTATGTCTCACCTCCGAGTCTGAAGACTTGCCACCAAAATCCCTGTTCCCTGTGTTTTGGTATGCAGGTTTTCGCTTTGATTCTTGGGGCTTTGCATCCAGATTCTTTGTTTTGGAAAAAACGGATGCATAAAACTGCCAGCCTTTGCCACCGGAAACAGGGTCTTGGCTTGTTTGGGATGCAAAGAATTGTTTTTCCTTGCCACCATTTT
>CADBOI010000064.1 GCA_902796335.1 uncultured Spirochaetales bacterium | reverse complement strand
GCTAATCTTCTGATTTTACAAAGGATTACACAAGATTTTTCATTTTATCTACATATCAAAATAAAAAGATTTGACAGGTGGATTGTGATGTGATAATAATATTGTATACAAAAATTGTTTTCCAGTTAAAAAGGGGGAAAATATGACTGTAAAGGATTTGCTTAAGAATCCGGACCGTAAGTTCAATGCAGACGAACTCGCAGCTTTGGCAGCAGAGTTCCGTCTTGAAGCCTGGGATGTTCTCCATCAGCGCGGAACGGGTCACTGGGGAGGAGCTGCAAGTGCAATGGAGCTCACCACAAGCCTGTATTTCAACCGTCTGAACATCCGCACAAAAGAGCCCAGATGGGAGGACAGAGACCGCTTCATCCTCAGCAAGGGCCATGCATCGATCAATCTCTACACCGTTCTTGCCCACAGAGGATTCTTCCCTGCAGAGCTTCTCCCGTCTTTCAGGACACTGGGAAGCAAACTTCAGGGACATCCCACAATGAACAAGCTTGAAGGTGTCGACCTTTCAACCGGAGCTCTGGGGCACGGACTTTCCGTAGGACTTGGAATGGCACTGGCCGCAAAGCTTTCAGGAAAGGACTACTGGACATACGTCATGACAGGTGAGGGATGTCTGAACGAGGGACAGAGCTGGGAGGCACTGATGTGTGCAGCCAAGTACAAGCCCAGAAGATTCGTCCTCATGGTGGACTACAACAAGGTCCAGCTTGATGGAACCGAGGACCAGATCATGCCGATGGAGCCGCTTCGCGATAAGCTCACAGCTTTCGGATGGAACGTCTGCCCGCAGGCATTCGACGGAAACAACACCGCCGACATCCTCAAGTCATTCGAGTGGATGGATCAGGACGAGGTCTGGCCGAAGGCTGTCATCTACGACACAGTCAAGGGCAAAGGCGTATCGTTCACGGAAGGCAAGAACACCTTCCACGGAGCCGTGATTGACGACGACAACTTTAACAAGGGACTGCCTGAGCTTAAGGCTGATCTTGAGAAGAAGGAGGCCAGACTATGAGCATCGCAATGAGAGACGCATTCGGAAACAAACTGTTGGAACTCGGAGCAACCCATCCCGAGCTGGTCGTCCTTGACGCCGATGTCTCTTCCTCAACCAAGAGCAAGGTGTTCGGATCCAAATATCCCGACAGATTCTTCAACGTCGGTGTCGCAGAGCCCAACCTTGCCGATGTGGCAAACGGTCTCGCAACATGCGGCTACCACGCTGTTGTAAACGCATTCTCGATCTTCCTGTCCCTCAAGTCCACGGACCAGATCAGGAACGTCAGCGCATACAACAACCTTCCCGTGATATATGCCGGTGCATACGGCGGACTTTCCGATTCGTTCGACGGAGCCAGCCACCAGGCAATCGAGGATATAGCAATCATGCGCAGCATCCCCGGAATGCAGGTCATCGTTCCTTCCGATTCAAGACAGGCCGAGCTTGCACTTGAGTACGCACTCACACAGAAGGGACCCGTCTACATCAGACTGAACCGCAACGCCATGCCCGACCTTCCCGAGCCGGCTGATTTCGGCAGCGCAAACGCCATCCTCCTCAGAGAGGGAAAGGACGTCACCATCGCCGCAAACGGAATCACAGCATCGTTCGCAGTAAAGGCCGCGGAGAAGCTGGCGGAAGAGGGAATCGATGCCGAGGTCTTCTCGGTCCCGTTCGTCAAGCCGCTGTGCATGGATGTCCTGGGAAAGAGCATCAGGAAGACCGGAAAGCTTCTGACTGTCGAAGAGCATGTGCTTGACGGCGGATTCGCCAGCGCAATCTGCGAGAAGATCATGATGAGCGACCTGAGACCCAAGTTCGACGCCATCGCCATCAAGGGTTTCGCAGAGACCGGACCTTATATCGATCTGCTTGCCAAGTACGGCATCAGCGCAGAGAACATCGTCGCAAGAGCAAAGGCTCTGATGGCCTGAGAGGTTGCAGTATGAAACTTGGTGTTGCCATTGCCGGAGCTGAGGCTCTCCCAAGCGCATTCGTAGTCTTCCGCGGAATCGACCAGTCCATCAGAAAGGCATCGGCCCTGGGTTATGACGGGGTCGAGCTCGCCCTGATGCGTCCGGAAGAGATTGACAAGTCCCATCTCAAGGCCCTGCTGAAGGACACCGGTATGGAGATATCGGCCATCTCGAGCGGACAGGTCTGGGCTGCCAGACACCTTTGCTTCACGGAAGAGGACAAGGAGAAGAGGGAGGAGCTCAAGAGAACCTTCTGCGGCTTCATCGACCTCGCCTCCGATTTCGGCCAGATGGTCAACATCGGAAGAACCCGTGGCGGAATCAACGGAAGGGACAAGAATCTCTGTGAGGAGCTGTTCGTGGACATGGCCAGATACCTGTCCGAATATGCCCAGAAGAGGGGCGTTACCCTGATCCTCGAGCCCGTCAACAGGTACGAGATCGACTTCGTCAACAATCTGGACGAGTGCGTGGAGCAGATCAAGCTTGTCGACAGGCCGAATTTCTCCATGATGCCCGACGTGTTCCACATGAACATCGAGGATGCCCACATCGGCGAGGCATTCATCAGGAACAGGGATTACGTCAGCTACGTGCACTTCGCGGATTCCAACAGACATGCGCCCGGCGACGGACACATGCCGTGGGACGAGGTGTTCGATTCCCTCAAGGCAATCGGATACAACGGATGGACGACAATCGAGATTCTTCCGTTCCCTGATCCGGACACAGCCGCAGAGCGCGGTGTGAAGTTCATCAAGGGCAGATACGGAGAACATTACAGCAACTGACAGGAGATTTCTCCTGAACTAAAAAGCCAGGACATGGTATCATGGTGGTAACAAGGGGTTTCTGATGAAAGACTACATTATCTACATGGTCCTCCTGGCTTTTCTTCTTTTCAACCTCTACGTCATGCTTGTGGGACAGAGAAGGAAGAAGATGTCGGCCGCCGATGTCAAAAGGCAGGAAGGCGAGCTCGGCAGGATAGCTCTCGAGGAGCAGAAGAAACACGGAATCAAATTCACGGCGCACTCGACCTACATGAACGACAAGGGAAAGGTCATCCTCGCTGCCATAGACCCCAAGAAGAAGTATCTGGGAATCTTTTTCGGAGACAACGTCCAGATCATCCCGTACGACGACCTTGAGGGCGCCAGAGCCGTGAGCAACTGCGATGAGAAGTACGTGTATTCAATCGATGTCGAGATCACCCGCAAATCAGGCACAGTGATTGCCTATCCGTTCGCAACGGAGAAGAGACGCAAGAAGGGCTGGATATCACAGTTCATCGAAAAGGACTCGGGAGAGTTCGTCACGGCGGTCAACAGCCTTATCGGAGACGGTGAAAAGCCCTCTGCCACACAAGAATAATATTATTTTGCTTGCAATAAGCATCCCATCATGTATGATTGTCTCATGGGTATAAACATAACTACATTCGGGGAGATTCTGATCGATCTCACCCAAGATGCAGTAGACGGAAACGGGGTAGTCCATTTTGCAGCGAATCCGGGCGGTGCGCCGGCCAACGTGGCTGTTGTAGCCTCAAGGCTCGGAGCGGTTTCGGGTTTTGTTGGCTGCATAGGAAAAGACAATTTCGGTGACATTCTAAGAAAGACTCTTGTGGACAACAATGTCGACATCAGCGGCCTTCAGGTGACATCTGATGCAACTACGACTCTTGCCGTTGTGATGGTGGACGGGAAAGGTGAGAGGAGCTTCTCCTTCTGCCGCAATCCCGGAGCCGACACGATCATCGACGGAAACAGGGCGACGGAGGCGGTCAGGGGCTCGGGAATAGTCCATTTCGGAAGCGTGAGCCTTGCCGCGGAAAACTGCCGCGGCACGATAATCGATGTTGTCAGACATGCACGCGAATCAGGATCTCTGATCAGCTACGACCCGAACTACAGGCCCACGCTCTGGAAAAGCGAGGCCGATGCCGAAAAGTGGATGCGCGCAGTGCTTCCTCTGTGCGACCTTGTGAAGATCAGCGAGGAGGAGACCTTGCTCATCACGGGAAAGCAGGGTTGTGAGGAGGCAGCGCAGACTCTGATCGAATCGGGTGTCAGGCTGGTTCTTGTGACCCTCGGCGGGAACGGCGCCTACTGGAGATACGGCAACCTTTCCGGTTATGTTCCGGGATTCAAGGTCAAGGTTGCGGATACAAACGGTGCCGGAGACACGTTCTTCGGAGCATTTTTGAGCAGGATTGCCGCAAGAGGCGGCATCGATGGCCTTACGGCTGACGAAATCAACTGCTACGTGAAGTTCGCCAACAAGGCGGCATCCATCACTACGAGCAGACCCGGAGCCATCCCGGCCATGCCTACGTTGGATGAAGTTAACAGGGAGATGGAGTGATGGACAGAATGAAATGGAAAGATGAGTTCTCCAGACGGTTCCACCGTCACGAGGACGAGCTGAAATGGCTTTACTGCGAGCTCTATGGCAACGATATGGGTGCATTCGACTACTTTTCAGGAATGCTCTACAGATCCTGGAGTGAGAGACCCGAGGAGCTCAAGGAGATAGACAGGGCAAGGGAAGCCTTCCCCGAATGGTACAAGGGGCATACCCTGATAGGCATGCTGATGTACGTCAATGCATTCGCAGGAAATCTGGACGGAGTCAGGTCCAATCTGGACTACATCGAGGACTGCGGGGTCAACTACCTCCATCTGATGCCCCTTCTGGAAAGCCCTGAGGGCAGAAGCGACGGAGGCTATGCGGTAAGCGACTTCCGCAAGGTCCAGCCCCAGCTGGGCACGATGGAGGACCTGAGCAGACTCACCGCCGAATGCCACAAAAGGGGCATCTCCGTCTGTCTTGATTTTGTGATGAACCACACCAGCGAGGACCACGAGTGGGCTAAGCGTGCCAGGGCAGGCGAGAAGGAGTATCAGGACAGGTATTTCTTCTACGACAACTGGGACATACCGAACGAGTTCGAGAAGACGGTCCCGCAGGTCTTCCCTGTGACTGCACCGGGCAATTTCACATGGTGCGACGAGGCGAAGAAAGTGGTCATGACCACATTCTATCCCTACCAGTGGGACCTGAACTACGCCAACCCGGTTGTGTTCAACGACATGACGGACAACATGCTGAACCTCTGCAACAACGGCGTGGACATAATCAGACTTGATGCCGTTCCTTACATCTGGAAAGAGCTGGGGACAAACTGCAGGAACCTGAAGCAGGTCCATTCCCTGGTCCGCATGATGAGGATCGTGTGCGAGATAGTCTGTCCCGGCACCCTGCTTCTGGGCGAGGTGGTCATGGAGCCCAGCAAGGTCGTCCCGTATTTCGGAACGGTGGACAAGCCCGAGTGCCACCTTCTGTACAACGTGACCACCATGGCATCCATATGGCACACGGTGGCAACAAGGGACGTCAGGCTTCTCAGCCACCAGATGGAGCAGGTCTTCGTCCTTCCGAAGGAGTATACGTTCCTCAATTACCTGAGATGCCATGATGACATCGGATGGGGACTTGATTACGATTTCCTCCATTATCTGGGACAGGACGAGGCCATGCACAAGAAGTTCCTGAACGACTATCTGACCGGAAACTGGTACGGAAGCCTCTCCAAGGGCGAGCTGTACAACAATGACCCCAGACTTAAAGATGCGAGACTTTGCGGCACCACCGCATCGCTTTGCGGCATCGAGGCGGCCAGGCAGATGAAGGACACCAAGGCCCTTGAGACGGCAATCCGCCTGGATGTCATGCTCCATGCCCTGATGTTCACAATAAGCGGAGTCCCCGTCCTGTACAGCGGTGACGAGATTGCCCAGGAGAACGATTACTCCTACCACGACAATCCGCTGCGCTGTGAGGACAGCAGATACCTCCACAGAGGAGATCTGAACTGGGACAACGTCAAGAAGCGCAAGGGCCACAGGACCGTTGAGGGCAAGGTGTTCAGGTCTATCAAGAAGCTCGAGGAGATCTGGGCAAAGGATCTGGCCTTCGACTCCTGTGCGGATACATGGCTTCTGAAGACCTCGAACAACCATGTCATGGGAATTGGACGCTACTACAAGGGCGAGAAGGTTCTGGCTTATTTCAACTTCTCGGACACCAGCCAGCAGGTCTGGCTTACGGACAGCATAGGCTACAGGGACATGTGGACAGGAAAGATGGTTCAGAATTCCTATGTGGACATTGAGCCTTGCGGATTCAGATGGCTCAAAGCTAAGTGATAGTGGAGATTTCTATGGGTAAAATCATATTTTTGGACATTGACGGAACACTGACCCAGCCCGGGTGCAACGTTCCTCCCGAGAGCGCCATGGTGGCCGTAAGGAAGGCCAGGCAGAACGGACACAAGGTCCTTCTATGCTCCGGACGCAACCCGGCCATGATGGATCCGGTCTACAGGCTGGGCTTTGACGGAGCAGTCGCCGGAGCCGGCGGCTATGTTTTCGTCGGGGACAAGGTCCTTTTCGACTGCCCCATGCCGGATGAGGATTTCAGGCTCGGCATGAAGCTTCTGGGAGACCGGGGAGTCTTCAGGACAATCGAGGCAAAGGATATGTCGTACGGAGACGAGGAGCTGGGGGATTTCCTTGCCCAGGCGGGCGAGGGCAACAGCGAGCTTGTCAGATGGCGCAAGGCCCTGGCCGAGCAACTGGACATCCATCCGATCTCCGAGTATGACGGAAGGCCGATCTACAAGATCGTCTTCATGTGCACATCGGCTTCCCAGCTGGACGATGCCAGGGCGGCTCTGGAGAAGGACTACAACTTCATTGTCCAGGATGTGGCGGCCCACAAGTGTCTGAACGGCGAGCTCATCAACAGGAAGTTCGACAAGGGCAGGGGTGTCAGAATCATCGCCGACTACTTCAATGTCCCGCTGTCGGATACCATCGGTTTCGGCGACAGCATGAACGACCTCGAGATGATCGAGACGGTGGGAACAAGCGTCTGCATGGAGAACGGAAGTCCTCTTCTGAAGGAGAAGAGCGACATGGTCTGTCCGCGTGTGGAGGAAGACGGGCTTTACAAAGGATTTGTCAGACTCGGACTTATATAATTCGGTTTACAAAACTTTCTGCATACTATAACATGGCAGGTGCTGTTGGGTTATAAAAACAGAAAAAACAATGAGTTAAAACATATTTCAGGAGGAAAGGATGGCTCTCGACTACAGAAAATGTGCCGAAGAGATTGCCGCCAATATCGGCGGTGGATCCAACGTGATCAGCGCTGCGCACTGCGCCACGCGTCTGAGACTGGTAATTGCCGACAACGGCAAGATCAACAAGAAGGCCTTGGAAGAGGTTGAAGGTGTCAAGGGAATGTTCGAATCCAATGGACAGCTTCAGCTCATCATCGGAACCGGAACGGTCAACAAGGTCTACGATGAATTCCTTGCGGTTACAGGTGTTTCCGCAGCAACAAAGGATGATGTGAAGAAGGCGGCAGCCACAAAGATGCCGGTCTGGAAGAAGATTCTTAAGACTCCGGGCGACATCTTCGTTCCTATTCTTCCCGCAATCGTCGCCTCCGGTCTCATGATGGGACTTGTCGAGGCTCTGGCAAAGGCAATCCCGTCGTTCGCCAGCTCCGGTTGGTTCGGATTCCTGGACATGGTGGCCAACACTGCATTCGCACTGCTGCCGGTTCTCGTCGCAGTCTCCGCTGCAAGGGTTTTCGGTGCCAACATCTTCCTCGGCGCGGTCATCGGTCTTATGATGGTCCACCCGGGTCTGATGAACGCATGGACGGTGACTCCCACGAACCAGCCCAATGTCTGGGTATTGGGTTTCCTGAAGATATCGCAGGTGGGATATCAGGGCCACGTCATTCCTGTAATCCTTGCGGTCCTTGTTCTGGCGTATCTGGAGAAGTGGCTGCATAAGCACGTTCCCGAGATGATCGACCTGTTCGTCACACCTCTGGTATCCGTGCTTGTCACCGCATTCGCCACATTCGTCGTCATCGGCCCCATCTTCTCCGTTCTCGAGAACTGGGTTCTCGCAGGCGCACAGTGGCTTGTCACATCCACGGGCGGAATCGGAGCCATGATCATGGGTGCCCTGTATCCGTTCACCGTTGTCATGGGCCTGCACCACATGTACAACGTCATCGAGGCCGGAATGCTTTCATCCGCAACACTCGGTCTGAACATCTGGATGCCCATTGCAACAGCAGCCAACTTCGCACAGTTCGGAGCCTGTCTTGCCGTCGCAATCAAGTGCAGAAACAAGAGACTCAAGTCAGTTGCTCTTCCCAGCTCGCTCTCAGCTTCTCTGGGAATCACTGAGCCGGCCATCTTCGGTGTCAACTTCCGCTTCATGAAGCCGTTCATCGCCGGTGTCATCGGTGCTGCTGCAGGAAGCCTCTTCGGCTCACTTGTCCGCTTCACAACCTCTGTCAACGTCATGAACACAGCCGGTGTAGTTGTCTACCATGCCGGAGACAAGGTACCTCTCGGAGCAACGACATACGGCGTCACCGGTATTCCGGGACTCCTTGCAATCAACAACATCCCGCTTTACTGCATCCTTCTGCTGATCTCCGCAGGCATCGCATTCGTAGTGACAACAATCATCTGGAAGGAAGATGCACCTGCTGCTGAAGAGGGTAAGGAAGCAAAGCACACAGCTCCCGTCAAGGAGCAGGCCACAGTCATCCGCTGCAAGAACGGTGTCGTCCTTCAGCCGGTCGAGGGTGTGGTCATCAAGAGAGAGGACATTCCCGACGAGACATTCGCTTCAGGCGTTCTCGGAAACGGAATCGGAATCCAGCCTTCCGCAGAGATCGTGGTGGCTCCGTTCGACGGAGTTGTCTCATCGGTTGCTGAGAGCAAGCATGCTGTAGGTCTGGAGTGCAACGGAATGGAGCTTCTGATCCATGTCGGAGTCGATACCGTCAACATGAAGGGTGACGGCTTCACATGCCTTGTCGCCGAAGGTGATCAGATCAAGGCCGGACAGCCTCTGATCAGATTCAGCCGCGACAAGATCAAGGCAGCCGGTTACAGCGACACCGTAGCCGTCCTGCTTACTAATTCAGATGATCTGGAGGATGTCGTGTGCGGTTGACCGCACACGCATCTTCCTTCAAAAACGGAGGAAAAAAATGAAGACTTTTGAGTACACAATCACAGATCCTGTTGGAATCCACGCACGCCCGGCAGGAATTCTTGTTAAGGAAATCAAGAAATATGCATCCACAGTCACCATCTCAAAGGGTGACAAGAGCGTCAATGCCCTGAAGCTCATGGCTCTCATGGGAATGGGCATCAAGCAGAACGACACCATCACCGTCACCGTCGAAGGTGCCGATGAGGACACTGCAGCCGCTGAGATCGAGGCCTTCTTCAAGAACAATCTCTGAGAAGAGGACGACAGAATCGGGAGTAATTTATGATTTCTATTCAGGGAAAGGGTGTCTCCAACGGAGTTGCCCTCGGACCGTTATACTTCTATCAGAGAGCCAAGAGCACAGTCACCAGGACCACCATCACCGACACGGAAGGCGAGTGGGCACGCTTCAAGGCAGCCCAGACCAAGGCCATGGACCAGCTCGGTGAGCTTGCCGAGAAGGCGAGGAAGGAAGCAGGTGACGAGGCAGCTCTTCTCTTCGAGACCCACCAGATGATGGCGGAGGACCTCGACTACGAGGAGTCCATCCAGAGCGCTATCTGCGACGGCCATCTGAACGCCGAGGCCGCAGTCTCGGACACCGCAGACCAGTTTGCAGAGATGTTCGCATCAATGGACGACCCGTACATGCAGGCCAGGTCCGCAGATGTCAGGGATGTCTCGTCGAGGATCATCTCAATCCTCTGCGGAGCAGCCCAGGGCGGAATCGATTCACCGGTTCCCGTCATCCTGGCTGCCGATGACCTTGCCCCAAGCGAGACCGTCCAGCTGGACAAGTCCAAGATCCTGGGCTTCATCACAGAGGGTGGAAGCGGCTCTAGCCATACTGCAATCCTTGCCCGCACAATGGGTATCCCGGCAATCATAGGTGTCGGAAACCAGATGAAGGCCGAATATGCCGGCCGCGAGGTTATAATCGACGGCTCCAACGGCAATGTCATCATCGATGCCGAAGATGACGTCCGTAAGGTCCTTCTGAACAAGATGGAAGACCAGAGGAAGGCACGTGAGCTTCTGGAGCGCCTGAAAGGCCTGCCCAACGAGACCCGCGACGGAGTCTCCATGCGTGTGTTCTGCAACATCGGCTCTCCGGACGACGTCCACGCCGTGCTGTCCAACGACGCCGGCGGAATCGGTCTTTTCCGCTCCGAGTTCCTCTACCTGAACTGTGACGACTATCCCACCGAGGACCAGCAGTTCGAGGCCTACAAGCGTGTCCTTTCCGACATGGAAGGCCGCGAGGTTGTCATCAGGACTCTGGATATCGGTGCCGACAAGCAGATCGGTTATTTCAATCTTCCTGTTGAGGAGAACCCCGCAATGGGAAACCGTGCCCTCCGCATCTGTCTGAACAGACCGGAGATTTTCCTCACACAGCTGAGAGCTCTGTACAGGGCATCCGCCTTCGGAAAACTGAGCATCATGTTCCCCATGGTCACCAGCGTCTGGGAGGTCCGTGAGGCCAAGAAGATGTGCGAGCGCGTCAAGAAGGAGCTCCGTGAGGAAGGCCAGTCGTTCAGCGATGACGTCAGCATCGGAATCATGATCGAGACTCCGGCCGCTGCCGTGATCAGCGACCGCCTTGCCAAGGAAGTCGACTTCTTCTCCTGCGGAACAAACGACCTGACCCAGTACACACTGGCATGCGACAGGCAGAATGCTGATCTGGGAAGATTCTTCAACCCGCATCACACCGCTGTCCTCAGATTGCTCAAGACAGTCTGTGACAATGCCCACAAGAACGGAATCTGGGTCGGAATCTGCGGAGAACTCGGTGCGGACCTCACTCTTACAGAGACATTCCTGTCAATCGGAATCGACGAGCTCAGTGTGTCTCCGCGTGCTGTCCTGCCTCTGAGGCAGAAGATCCGCGACATCAATGTCGCCAAGGTCAGGGACAAGATCCTCAAGACCCTTATGAGCGACGAGCAGGAATAAGGTTTACGTTTCGGTCTTTCAGCCGGTGGTCAGGATCATCCGACCATCGGCTTTTTTATTCAGTATTTATTGTGGACCTTTTCGGCGAAGCACATCATATCCTTCACCTTCACAACCGTCCCGTCATCCAGAACTGCTTTGCCAGACATGCGTCCGAACACCTGATGCTGGTCCGACACTATGACCTTGTAGTCCAGGCATGCTGCCCTGTCCAGAACAGGCACGAAGTCCATCTCGAACCTTCCGTCCGAGGAGGTGAACGTCCACGGCTTCATGTAGCTGTCATCCGGGATGTTGAATTTGATGTCGTCTAGTTTGTGGGCCTTTCCATTGTAGAAAACCACGTTCTCGGAAGCTGCGGCCGTGTTTCCGAACCCGTAGCCGATGTTGAATCCAAAGCTGTTTCCATCTATGTCCGCATTGCCGGACCCCCAGAACCAGGTATTGTCGTAAGTCCAGACTCCGCGTCCCCAGTCCAATGTTCCGAAGTCCGTCCTGGGGTTGAATTCATACTTCCTGCCGTCGAACTCCATCCAGCCGGATGCCCTCATGCAGTTTATTTTCTGGTTGTAGTAGAACGCATGCTTCTTGTCCCACGGAGTTGCGATCACCATGGTATCCATGTCCGGCTGCTGCAAGGTGATGTCGCAGGAGAAGGGCTTGCCGTCGCAAAAGTTTCCGAAGCTGCATTTTATGGTCCTGGTGCTCTTTCCTGCATCAAAGGACATCTGCAGTCTTTTGTCCTCGTATTTGGTGGGACCCTCAGATGAAGTGGACGGAAGTCCGATCTTTCCCATCGGGAATGCATTGAGCACGGTCTCCGTGTGTTCCCACGGCTTTTCCCCGAATGTCAGAAGCGAAACGGACTGCAGCCCGATGTAGCCGTCATCGGAAATGGTGAAGGCACCTGCAAAACCATCGCTCAGAACCAGATAGTAGTCCCATTCCTTGATTCTCCATTTCGGGGCTCTGATCATTTTCCTGTCGTACTTCTGGACCATCCTCCTGGACCATCCGGGCTCGCGCAGTTCGCCGGACTCGTCAAGAAGAAGCTGCTCTGTCACCACCTCATGATTGCGCTGCATAGTTTTCCTCCATCCTGTGATGTCTCATCCTGTATTATCGCACGGATTCCGAAGTCCTGTGATACAATGTATGTCATGGAAATAAAAGATGTTGTCAGACTTCTGAAAAGCGAGATGATCCCCGCCATGGGCTGTACCGAGCCTGCCGCTTCGGCCCTTGCAGGTGCCAAGGCACGTGAACTGATAGGGGATGACCGGATAAAGGGCATTGCCGTCTTTGCATCCAGGGACATTGTGAAGAACGCCATGGGTGTGGGAATCCCCGATTGCGAGCGCCGCGGAATCCTCACTGCCGTTGCATTGGGAATTGCGAAAGGCGATTCTTCCAAGGATCTGAACATCCTCTCCGACCTGACACAGGAAGAGGTGGATAAGGCAGCCTCTATGTCCCTTACGCTCTCCATCGAGGAGAACGTCCCCCAGCTGTACATCCGTGTGGAGATAACAGGGGAGAAGCATTCCAGCAAGGTAGTCATCTCCGGAGAGCACAACAGGTTCTCCCATATAGAGCTGGACAACAAGGTTCTTGTGGATCTTCCCGCCGGCCTTGCCGAGTCCAAAAGCACCAGCGAGGAAACCCAGGCTCTGATTCAGATGTCTCTGGAGGACATTGTCGGCTATTCCAAGGCAATCCCTTATTCCGAACTTGCCTTCATCTCCAAGGACATTGACGTGAACCTTGCAATCGCAAGGCACTCACTGGTCGGAGAGTACGGCCTGCAGGTCGGAAGAACCCTGATGGACAACCTGGACGAGCACAACATCAGAACCCTGGACGAGGCTTTCAGGATCGGATCCTGCTACGCTGCTGCCGGAAGCGATGCCAGAATGAGCGGTTGCTCGATGCCTGTCATCATAAACAGCGGAAGCGGAAACCAGGGCCTGACCGTGACCCTGCCGATCTACTGGGTCGGCAGATACCTGAGATGCTCGGACGAGACAATAGCCAGGGCCGTCTGCATCAGCGAACTGGTCGGTCTTGTCCTCACTGCCAGGAAAGACAGGCTTTCAGCCCTTTGCGGAGCCTTCACCGCGGCCATAGGTACTGCCTGCGGTTATGTCTTCCTTCTTGGCGGCGACATCAGACAGATGGACATGGCAATCAGGAATATGGTTGCCAACCTCACCGGCATAATATGCGACGGAGCGAAGAACACCTGCGCCCTGAAGATCTTTTCCTGCCTTGAGGCTGCGGCGATGAGTGTGAAACTGGCGCAGAAAGGTCATTCTCCTGGTAAGGAAAGCGGCATTGTCGGTTCCGACAGCCTTGAGAGCATCCTCCATCTGACCAAGATCAGTTCCGAAGGCATGGAGAAAACGGACAAGACCATCCTTTCCATCATGCTTGGACAAAGCGGAGGGGAATAATGGCCTCAAGCACTGACTATCTGTCTTTCATCATGGACCAACTCTCGGATGCGGATGTCTCTTCCCGTGCGATGATGGGTGAATACATCATCTACTGCAAGGGAAAGGTAATTGGCGGCATCTACGACGACCGCTTCCTGGTCAAGCCAACAGAGACAGCCTTGGCCATGATGCCGGATGCCCCCATGCAGCTTCCGTACGAAGGTGCCAAACCCATGATTCTTGTGGACGATGTCGAGAACCGCCAGTTCCTCCGGCAGCTGGTTGAAGCGATAAGTGACGAACTGAAATAGGAATACTACCTTTTTTATTTGAGAAAAAAGAAAAGTAGAAAAAAACTACTTTTTTGTGAATCAAATTCAAAAAAGTAGTAATTTGTGGAAATGAAAAAAGAAGACCCGGATCAACTCCGGGTCTTCTGGTAATGACTAAAAGCTATCAGGCTTTCTTCTTCTTTGTGACAATGTCGAAGATGACTGCTGCAAGAAGGACAAGGCCTTTGACGACTTTCTGATAGTTCGCATCGACGCCCATGATGTTCATACCGAGGTTGATGACACCCATGAGGATTGCACCGACGATAACTCCGGGAACCGTTCCGATTCCACCGTATGCGGAAGCACCACCGATGAAACATGAACCTATGGCATCCATCTCGTAGTTGGTACCGGCGGTCGGGTTTGCGGAGTTCAGTCTGGCGATTGTGATCATACCTGCGATAGCTGCAAGGAAGGCCATGTTGATGTAGGCTGTGAAGTAAACCTTCTTGGTGTCGACACCGGAGAGGGCTGCGGCTTTCTCGTTTCCTCCGACAGCGTAGAAATGTCTTCCGATTGTTGTCTTGGATGTGATGTAGTGATAAATCATGATGACCACTGCGACCCAGAGCAGAACAACTGGAATACCTTTGTACTGGGAGAGCTTGAACATGAAGGCGAGGATTGCGACATCGATGATGACAATCCTTACGATCATTGAGGAGAAGCTTTCAACCTGGTAACCCTTGCTGATCTTAACCGCACGACCTCTGATAGAGAGGATGGAGGAGACGATTGCAACTATGAGTCCGAAGAGCATACATGTCAGATTGAATCCTTCCATGTGGAAGAAGTCTGGAATGTAGCTGTTGAAGAGGTTGAGATATGCTGCCGGCATAGGCGCAAGGGTCAGACCGTTCAGGATTACGTTTGCAAGTCCTCTGAATACAAGCATTCCGGCGAGGGTTGTGATGAACGGCGGTATCTTCATGTATGCGATCCAGAAACCCTGCCATGCACCTATCAGAAGTCCGACGACGATCATTGCGGCCATTGCGATCCAGATCGGAAGCTTGGCGTTCACCATCATGGTTCCACCGACGGCACCGACGAAACAGACAACGGAACCGACTGAAAGGTCGATGTTTCCACCTGTGAGGATACAGAGCAGCATACCGGTTGCAAGAACGAAGACGTAGGCGTTCTGCGCTATGAGGTTGTTTATGTTGGCGGGAAGAAGCATTCTTCCGTTCGTACCGATTGTGAAGATGATGATCACAAGTAACAAGACAAGGACCATGGTGTATTTCTTGAAGATCTCTTTTACCTTATCCATTATTTAGCCTCCTTATTCAGCGAGCCGACGATGCACTCCATGATTGATTCCTGGGTTGCTTCCGCAGCATCGAGTTCGCCTACAATCTGACCTTCGTTCATGACATAGATTCTGTCGGCCATTCCGAGAACCTCCGGCAACTCGGAGCTGATCATTATGACCGATTTGCCCATCTCGACCAGCTGGTTGATGATGCAGTAGATCTCGTATTTGGCACCGACGTCGATTCCTCTGGTGGGTTCATCCAGTATGAGGATATCCGGGGCCGCGAACATCCACTTGGAAAGGAGAACCTTCTGCTGGTTTCCTCCGGAGAGGTTCGCAACGTTCACCTCGACCGTCGGACATTTGATCCTCAGTTCCTTTCTGTAGTCGTTGGCGACCAGATACTCCTTGTCTCCGTCAATGACACCACGTTTGCTTGAGATGCCCTTCAGGTTGGCCAGGGTAGTGTTCATCTTCGTTGAGTTGATCAGGATGAGGCCGTTGCCCTTTCTGTCTTCTGTCACATACGCAAGGCCGTTGTTGATGGCGTCCCTGACTGTGTTCATGACGACCTCTTTTCCGTTCAGCTTGATCTTTCCGGAGATCTTGGTTCCGTAGCTCTTGCCGAAGATGCTCATTGCAAGCTCGGTTCTTCCGGCACCCATGAGACCTGCGATTCCCAGAACCTCACCTTTGCGGACGTTGAAGGAGACGTTGTTGACGACTTTCTTCTCCATGAAGATCGGATGATAGACGTTCCAGTGCTTGACTTCCATCATGATGTCTCCGATCTCCTTGTGCTCTCTCTTCGGGAATCTGTCGGTGATTTCTCTTCCGACCATGCCTCTGATGATTCTGGCTTCGGAGATGTCGTCTGTCGCCTTGTTCAAGGTCTCGATGGTCTGGCCGTCTCTGATGATTGTGATCTGGTCTGCAACGTACGAGATCTCGTTCAGTTTGTGCGAGATGATGATGGACGTCATGCCTTCCTTCTTGAACTTCAGAAGGAGGTCCAGAAGTGCCTTCGACTCTCTTTCGTTGAGTGACGAGGTCGGCTCGTCGAGAATCAGGAGCTTGGCGTTCTTTGCCAGTGCCTTTGCAATCTCGACCAGCTGCATCTTGCCGACACCGATGTCCTTGACAAGTGTCTTGGAAGATTCGCGCAGTCCGACCTGTTTGAGGTATTTATCTGCCAGATTGAAAGTTTCGTCCCAGTCGATTGCATACTTCTTGCCTCTCTCATTGCCGAGGAACATGTTCTCGCCGATTGAGAGGTAGGGGATGAGTGCAAGCTCCTGATGGATGATGACTATTCCTTTCTTCTCGCTGTCTGCTATTTTAGTGAATTTGCAGTGCTCGCCTTTGTAGACGATGTCACCTTTGTAGGACCCGTACGGATGGATTCCGCTCAGGACCTTCATGAGGGTTGATTTTCCTGCCCCGTTCTCACCGACGAGGGCATGGATCTCACCTTCTTCCACTTTGAGATTCACTTTGTCAAGCGCTTTCACTCCGGGGAAGGTTTTGGTGATGTTTTTCAATTCCAACAGTGTTGTGCTCAAAATGTTCAATCTCCCATCTAATAACACAATGCGGATACCCCATGACTGGAGTATCCGCTAATTTTAAATAAACCAAAAAGTTACTTGAGCTGGTCAGCTGTGTAGTAACCGGAGTCAATCAGGAGCTCCTTGTAGTTGTTGACATCTGCGAAGACAGGCTCGCAAAGGAAGCTCGGGACAACCTTGACACCGTTGTTGTATGTTGAAGTGTCGTTGACAGGAGCCTTCTGGCCCTTGGCGATTGCATCAACCATCTCGACGACCTTTGCTGCGAGAGTTCTGGTATCCTTGAAGATGGACATTGACTGCTTGCCGGCGATCATATTCTTTGTGTTGGCGATATCGCAGTCCTGACCTGTGATTACCGGCCATGCGCCCTTGTAGTTGTTCTCGAGAGCGTTCTCAACTCCGAGAGCTGTTGAGTCGTTGGAGCAGAGGACAACGTCCAGAGCCTTTCCGCCTGCATAGTAGGATGAGAGGATGGCCTCCATTCTGTTCTGTGCATTCTCTGTTGACCAGTTGGCTGTTGCGACTTCAGCGAACTCGATCTGCTTTGAGTTGACGATGAGCTGTCCTGATGCGATGTAAGGCTTTACGACATCCATTGCTCCGCCATAGAAGAACAGTGCGTTGTTGTCGCCCGGGTCACCGGTGAAGATCTCCATGTTGTAGGGGCCCTTTCCTTCCTTGAGTCCGAGAGCCTGCTCGATGTACTGACCCTGCTTTGTTCCGACCATGTAGTTGTCGAATGTTGCATAGTAGTCGACTGCATCGGTGTTCATGATCAGACGGTCATATGCGATTACGGGGATTCCCTTGGCCTTTGCTTCTGCAAGAGGAACTCCGAGTGAGCTTCCGTCGATGGAGGCGATAACGAGAACCTTGCATCCGTTGTTGATCATGTTCTCGATCTGTGAGACCTGCTGTGCAATATCGTTTCCTGCATAGAGCAGCTCGACATCATAACCTGCAGCCTCGAGTTTGCTCTTCATGTTGGATCCGTCCTGGTTCCATCTCTGGAGGTCCTTTGTAGGCATTGCAACGCCGATGCGTGTCTTGCCGGAGCTTTCTGCTGCAGCATTTGCGAACAGAGAGAAGCAACATACGAGAACCATAAGTGCTACGATCAGTTTCTTCATTTTCATTTCTCCTTTTGTCAATGTGCGGCAACCAATGTGCCGTCGGTTAAGATAGCAAGGTTTTTGACTCCTTGCTTTG
>CADBOI010000063.1 GCA_902796335.1 uncultured Spirochaetales bacterium | reverse complement strand
CGGAATCATAAGAACAAAGGATTCAACGGCAATGGTCATTCCCCGGGACCGGTCATAAGCCGATGTGTGGCCTGTGTATTGGCAATCCATGCACAGGTCCTGGGCGTTGGGCGCAAAGGCTTGATGGCCGCGCCCCGCCCGCCATGTGCATGGCAACCCACAGCTGATGAACAGCCCGGGGGCAAGAGGGTTAGACATACACCCGCAACTGCTTTAAACAGGGTTATGGTAGGCAAACAAAAGGGTGTTCGGTCTGTCCTGTATTTCGGACTTCCCAAACACCCCCGTTTGTTTAATTTGATCTTACAGAACGTGGAGCTCGTAGTCTCTTGTTCCCAATCCGATTTTCTCGCCGTGGGACAGCATCTCCCTCCATCTGACGTTTGGGTTGCTGTCTGTGAAATGGTCGTGATGGCAGTGCCAATCCGGCTGTGCAAGGTTGTCGCCCAGCTGACTGTTGCGCACAGGAGTCGCCTTCTGGCAAAGGTCGACGCATGCCTGGTCAAGTGCGACAGGGTCGAACGAAGCCAGCATTCCGATGTTAGGAAGAATCGGTGCATCGTTCTCATCGTGGCAGTCGCAGTTTGGAGAGACATCCATAATCATGCTGATGTGGAAGCAGGGCTTGCCGTTGCAGGCAGCCTGTGTGTACTCAGCAATCTTGCAGCACAGCACTTCGTTGGCTGCATCGAACTGGGTACTGATTGCGTCGAAGTTGCAGGCTCCTATGCATCTGCCGCAGCCCTTGCAGAGATCCTGATCGATGAATGCCTTCCTGTCGGCTCCGTAGATGATGGCATCGCTTCCGCATTCACGAGCGCATTTCCTGCAACCTCTGCAGAGCTCGGGATCCACGATGGGCTTTCCCTGATTGTGCTGGATCATCTTTCCGGCGCGGCTTCCTCCGCCCATTCCTATGTTCTTTAGAGCTCCTCCGAATCCGGTGTTCTCATGACCTTTGAAATGTGTCAGGGAGACAAGGATGTCGGCATCGGCTATTGCACGTCCGATCAGGGCTGTCTTGCAATACTCGCCGTTTGGAGCGGGAAGCTCGACATCATCTGTTCCCTTAAGACCGTCTGCGATTATGATCTGACAGCCGGTTGTGACGGTATTGAAACCGTTGATCTCGGCACACTCGAGATGCTCCACCGCATTCTTTCGGCTTCCCGGATAAAGAGTGTTGCAGTCAGTGAGAAAAGGCTTTCCTCCGAGTTCCCTGATGACATCGGCAACAGCCCTGACATAGTTGGGTCTGAGATATGCGCAGTTACCAAGCTCTCCGAAATGCATCTTGATGGCAACGAACTTGCCGTCGAAATCGATGTTGGCAATCCCTGCCGCCTTGATGAGTTTCTTCAGTTTGGTACACTGGCTGACGCCTATGGTTGTTCTGAAATCGGTAAAGTACACCTTGGCTTTTTCCATAAATTCTACGTTAATGCACCCCTTGGCCAAAAATGATTGTTACAGAAAGGCCGGACATCATAGCCCGGCCGTATCAATAGCTTATTATACCATCAGTCTGCGATTTTTGTTCCGGAAAGCTTTGCATAGTACTTTGCAAGGCCGCTATGGTCATCGCTTCCGCATCCATCTGCATGCAGGGTCTCGAACATCTCCTGGACCTGTACCGTCAACGGAAGCGGAGAACCTGAGACATGTCCGGTCTCGATGGCGTTGTTCAGATCCTTGATATGAAGGTCGATCCTGAAACCCGGCTTGAAGTTGTCATCCATCATCATGGGAGCCTTTGCGTTCATGACTGTGCTTCCGGCAAGTCCGCCCTTGATTGCATCGAATACCAGATGAGGATCCACTCCGGCCTTCTTGACCATTGTGAAAGCCTCGGCTACAGCTGCGATGTTGACAGCAACGATGATCTGGTTTGCAAGCTTTGTTGTATTTCCTGCACCGATCGGGCCACAATAGACTGCCGATGAGCCCATCTGAAGGAGAAGCTCTCTGTATTTGTCGAACAGACCTTTGTCTCCTCCGACCATGATTGCCAGAGTTCCGTCAATGGCCTTGGGCTCTCCTCCGGAAACCGGAGCGTCGAGCATTCCGATTCCTTTCTCTGCAAGTGCGGCACAGACCTTCTTGCTTACTGCCGGGGCAATTGAGCTCATGTCGATCAGAACGGAGCCCTTCTTTGCGCTGTCAAGGACACCGCCCTTGGAGAACACAACGTCCTCAACCTGCGGTCCGTTGGGAACCATTGTGATGATGACCTCGGCCTTTTCGATTATCTCCGAATTGCTCTTTCCGACCTTGGCGCCGTCCTTGGCAACCAGATCCATGTTGGCCTGCTTGTGGTCGAATACCCAGACCTCGTTTCCATGCTTCAGAAGGTTTCTGACCATGGGTTTTCCCATGATTCCAAGTCCGATGAATGCAATTTTCATTGTGTTTCCTCCACGATATAGCTCAGTTTATCATACATTGGTTTTGCCTATTCCGTTATCATTTTAAACAATCCAGTATCGCATCCGCAATCAGATCGGCCATGTACAGCTTGTAAGAAAGCCTGCTGTCCTGGTCCGGAATGTTGTAGCGCAGGCATTTTGTCCCATCTGCCGTGTCTATGGCAAAGAAGACCTCGCCCGGGACGCTGTCGCTGTTCTCGGGGTCGACGTTGCCGAAGCTTCCGGTCACCCCAACACCGATGTCCGCATCCATGTTCCTGCGGCATGTCCGGGCCATGGCCGCTGCCATTTCATCGGAATAGACACCGTACGTCTCGATGACATCCGCGGGAACCCCGGCCTTTACCTTCGCATCGTTGTGATATGTAACCCAGGCACCGCGGAATACGGCGGAAGAACCTTCCGTATCGGTTATGAGAGAGGCTATCTGTCCGCCTGTGCAGCTTTCCATGGTGGTGATTGTCCTGCCCTTTTCAATCAGGCGCAGAGTTATGATTCTGTACTTGTCCCTGACCATAGTCCCGAAATCATCGATGAAATCCGCGTCTTTATGCACCATATCACCTCGTTTGCAAGAAAAATGATAACACGTATTCTCGTGCAAATGCTATTCTGAATAATTGAGGGACCGATATGAACAACACAGTCAAGAAGAATCTGATAATACTGCTGGTACTTGTTGCCGCAATCTTTGCATGCATGTTTTTCGCCAACCAAATCCAAAAGGATTTCGGAGATGTCATCATCACGGAGGGATGCATTGAAGTAGACGACCTTGGGACCCTCACATACAAGCTCTACACCCCCAAAACCGCTACAAAGGATGACAAGGCTCCAGGAGTCCTGCTCCTTCATGGATATCAGAACGACCACGAGACCAGTGCCGGCTACGGCATAGAGCTTTCCAGACGCGGCGCAGTTGTGATGTGTCTGGACGAATACGGACACGGAGGAACGGACATCCCCATGCGTGAGCGCGGATGGACGAACCACAGGGTCAAGGTGAATTACGGTCAGGACAGCGAGGCAGACGGCACCTTTGTCGAGGTCAACAGCGGCATCCAGCGCTACAAGCTTCTGATGAACTTCTCAAACCTCTCGTTCTTCAACGACCACTACAGCAAGGGAACGGACGGATCTGAGGTGAAGGACTCGTCCATGGGAGGAATCGCCGCCTATGCGGTTCTTGCCACAATGGAAAACGTTGATCCTTCCAAACTCGGAGTCTCGGGACACTCCATGGGAACATGGGCTTCCTGGTCTGTTTCGGCATTCTACAGCGGGACGGACATCATGCCTAAGGCCACGGTACTCCAGTGCGGTGAGCTCTTCAACTCAAAGGCATACGATGCTGACAAGATAAAGTTCAACAACGTGCTCCTTCTCAATGCAAAGTACGATGAGTTCAACTACTTCAGGGACTATGAGGACTTCGTTCGTCCGGATCTTATCGACAGTCCTCTCCGTCTTGAGTTTCTGGGCGTCGATGCGGTCAAGTCCATGTGGAACACCACATTCGGTTCATTCACAGACGGGAGTGCAAGGCGCATAGAGCTGATTTCTAATAACCACAGGCTCACAACCCATGACGCCCATGCGATGGCGGCGGCACTCAAGTGGTTCGCGGACGCTCTGGACCTCAGGACGAACCTGAGACCGAGAAACCAGATATTCATGTTCAAGGAAGCGCTTGTCTTCATAGCCATGATCTGCGGAATCTTCTCCATGCTTCCGTTCATGGAACTGCTTCTCACCATTCCGTTCTTCAGCGTCATGGACAAGAGGCTCTTCACGGATTCCAGTCGCGAGCGCCGCATGGGAAAATGGTGGAAGGGAGCCATCATCACAGCACTCATTTCGTTTGCCACCTATCCGTTCATGACACAGCTCGGACAGGGTCTCCTTCCTCTTCCAGAGAACATCTTCCGGATGACAATCGGAAACGGTTTCCTGTCCTGGTATCTCCTTCTGATCATCATCATGCTCATCACCACCCTGA
Organism: uncultured Spirochaetales bacterium; assembly: GCA_902796335.1. Classification (GTDB taxonomy): domain Bacteria; phylum Spirochaetota; class Spirochaetia; order Sphaerochaetales; family Sphaerochaetaceae; genus UBA9732. The sequence continues at coordinate 4,022 of CADBOI010000063.1, read as the reverse complement.
CGGCACTCAAAAAGGCGGTGAAACTCGGCAAACATGCCGATGGCCGCATGCTCGGCATGGGCTATGAGGAAAAGAGGATCGACTGGGCTCTGATGGGCAGAGGTGCCCTGCTTGCCCTTTGTATGGCAGCGTTCATGTATATTGAGGTCCTTCTTTGCCAAGTCTTCTTCATGCTTGATTTCCGCTTCATCTGGCCGTTCTTCAAGACCTTCACTCCGATGCGTTTCGGACAGTTTTTGGTCTACATCCCGGTCTTTGCCCTGTTCTTCCTTCTGAACAACAGCAAGATCTTCGCACAGATGCGGGCAGTGCACAGCGCAGATCCGGGAGCAAAAGGCTTCTGGTGTGCCTGGTGGAAAAATGCCTTCTGCATGGCCGCAGGTATCTTTATGGTCATCCTTCTGGAATACATCCCGTTCTTCATGGGAATAGGACCTGGTGCGGACCTTCTGTTCGGCTCCACATTCGGAGGACCCTTCATGAGCCTTCTGATAGTGTTCTTCCCGCAGATCCTTGTGTTCAGCGTGATATGTACCTACTGCTACAGGCGCACAAGCTGTGTCTACCCCGGCGCGTTCGTGGTGGCAGTGCTCGCCTGCTGGGTGGTTACGGGAGGATCCGCCCTGTTCTGACAAAGCCGGTACAGGGATTATTCGTTTGCCTTCTTGTCCGTTATGAGTTAAAGTCATTTGTAACGGGATTAGGAGACAACATATGAAAAGAATTCTTTCAGTCGTGCTGGTGACGGTACTTGTGCTTTCATCGGCATTCTCTGCAAACGACCAGAAAATATACTCGGTAGATACTGAAATCTACAGAACAATCTGCCAGATCTACATTCTGACAGGACATTCCGTTCCTTCAACAACCGGACCGTGGAGCGGAGACGAGCTTCTTAAGATGTATGAGAGAATCGACCGTAGCACGGTGCCCGACTTCATGCTCTCAAAATATGATGAGGCGCTGGAAGAACTCAATGCCGGTCATCAGATTGAATTCAAGGGCGGCGCCACGGAATTCTCAGGTTTAGCTGATCTGGAGCTATACTTCCACACATATGATGTTCAGTCCCCGGATGCCTTTGTACGCTATGACAGAAACGGCCTTGACGACCATGCGTTCGAAGGCAGGTCCTGGTGGTACGGCAAAGACCTGAACCATATCACACCGCTTTTCCAACTCAGCTGGGAAGCCTGGATTACGGATCACTTCTACAGCGTATTTGATCTGGGACTTCAGAACGCTTTCAGAGGAGACAAGTTCGGTGAGCTCGGATCCACCAGATTCAACACCAACATCCCCATGTTCCAGAATCTGAAGTTCAACATGAAGGTCATGGATATTGCAAGCTTCCCGCACAGGGCATTCGCCTCGTTCGGTGGAAACGGCTGGTATATCGAGGCCGGTCGAGACAGGCTGAACTGGGGAGCCGGAACCACCGGCAACGTGGTCCTTTCGGACAACTTCCCCTACCATGACATGGTCAGATTCTCAACTTACGGCGACAAGCTGAAGTATACATATCTTGTTTCGTTCTTTCCCAGCAAGAAGAACTACTACAATGACGAAGGCTTCATAGGCACGGGAAACAACGACTCGACAAATACTTTAGACGGCCTATTCTTCTACAGTGCCCATAGATTTGAAGCAAGACTGTTCAACGACAAGCTCGGATTTGCACTTACAGAAGGCCTCATCTATGCTTCTGAGACAAACAACATCGAGTTCGCAGCCCTCAGCCCCCTCTACTTCATGCATAACGGATTCATGCCCAACAACTCGAACTCCACGCTTGCAATGGAGCTCGACTGGACGCCGGTCAAGGGCCTTTCCGTCTATGGACAGATTCTTCTTGACCAGTTCACCATGCCTGGCATAGAGACTCCGGTCGGCCCGGATTTAGAAGAACCTGCATCACCGAACGGAACTGCATATCTTGTCGGTGGAAAGTACCTTATGCCTCTCATGAACGGTGTCCTGACAATCAATCCCGAGTTCGCCTATGTCAGCGCATTCTGCTATCTCAGAAATGGATACAACGAAAAATACGGCATGGACTATGTGGGAGCAATCAGATCCAGACTCTACGCATTCCAGGAAAGAGGTCTTGGAACCGACATCCTCTACGAGGACTATGTAATCGGATACAAGTACGGACCTGACTGCATGGTTGCCAACCTTGCCACTACATGGGAAGGCGAGAAGCTCAGCCTGAGCGCCAACGGAATGTTCATTGTCCACGGAACGCATGACCTTTGGACTAAATGGGGTAAGGTTCCCGCACACGCCGGAGACCTCTACGAACAGTACACAGGCCCCACATCCTCACATTCGCAGAACGACAACTACAGATACCAGGGATACTATGATGCTAAAACTGTCCGCAATTCAAAGTGGTACACTCTGGATATAGGAGTCGGTGCAAAGTACCGTCTTCTGGACAAACTCCAGATCAGTCTGAACATCGACTATGTCGGAATGTGGAACATATTCAACGTCGATGGGCGGAATGCATCCGACATCCAGTTCATCTTGGGCGCTAAATACGAGTGTTTCTAAAACAACAGCCTAAAAAAGGTTCAAGTCTTGATTTTTAAGCCCTTTTCGGGATAAACCCCTATATATAATACTACTAACTCACAAGGGGACATGAAATGAACATCGAACTCATCGTCTTTATGGTATATCTGGTCTTCATGCTCGGCATAGGACTCAACTTCTTCCTGAGACTCCGCTCGGGAAATGAAAAGGACTACTTCCTTGGCGGAAGAAACATGGGACCGTGGGTTTCTGCTCTTTCTGCCGGCGCCTCGGACATGAGCGCATGGGTTCTGATGGGACTTCCCGCTTCGGTTTATGCACTCGGTACAGGACAGATCTGGATTGCAATCGGACTTGCCATCGGATACGCCCTCAGCTGGATTCTGGAAGCTCCGCGTCTCAGAAGATACTCGCTGGCAGCCAAGGACAGCATCACAATCCCGCAGTACCTCACAAACCGCTTCCTGAGCCAGAACAAGGCCATGCAGGTTATCTGCGCTGTCATCTTCCTCATAGCCTACACGGTCTATGCAGCCAGCAGCATCAAGGCCTGCGGAACATTGTTCAACACGGTTGTAGGAATCGACACCAACACCGCAATGTATCTTGCAGCCGCAATCATCATCTCATACACATTCCTTGGTGGTTTCTCTGCAGTTTCTTGGACAGACTTCTTCCAGGGCATGCTCATGCTGGCAGCACTGCTGATCACTCCGATCTTTGCAATGGCACTTGTAAGATCAGGTCACGGAGTCTCTACTCTCGACTCAGTTCCCGCCGGTTACTGGAAACTGTTCACCAGCTGGCAGGACGTCCTGTCCGGTCTCGGATGGGGTCTTGGCTACTTCGGAATGCCGCACATCATCATCCGCTTCATGGCCGTACGCTCTGATGCAGACATTAAGAAAAGTGCAAGAATCGGTATCAGCTGGACAGTTCTTATCCTTCTGTTCTCCGTCCTCTCGGCATTCGCAGGACGTCTGTTCCTCGGAGAGATTTCGGACAGCTCCACAGTCTTCATCCAGATTGTCAGGAAGATCTTCCCGCCGGTCATCAGCGGACTTCTTCTTTCAGCCATCCTTGCTGCATCCATGTCAACGGCCGACAGCCAGCTTCTGGCCAGCGCCTCCGCTTTTGCAAGCGATGTCTATAAGCCGATTATCCGAAAGGACAAGGCATCCGACAAGGAGATGCTCTGGACAGGCAGAATTGTTGTTCTGGTGATTTCAATTGCCGCCCTGCTCATCGCCTCCAACCCGAACAGCGGAACAATCATGAACCTCGTCTCCAACGCTTGGGGCGTGTTCGGCGCCGCATTCGGACCTGTCATCCTTCTCAGCCTCTTCTGGAGACGCCTCACCTTCTCAGGTGCCGCAGCCGGTATCATCACAGGTACACTTGTCGACATCCTATGGCTGGCACTGCTCAGCTCCACCGGTCTTTACGAGATCATCCCGGGCTTCCTCTGCGGACTCTGCGCT
>CADBOI010000062.1 GCA_902796335.1 uncultured Spirochaetales bacterium | reverse complement strand
GCTCGAACCAAGGACCTACTGCTTAGAAGGCAGTTGCTCTATCCAACTGAGCTATTGCCGCATGCACTAATGTATATATCCTTTTTTGCTCTTTTATGCAAGTGTCAGCCTTCAGTGGAGTTGGCTCAGACCAAAAGGGTGCTGCCGGATGTAGGAGGACACCCGGCAGCTTAGTAGGGAAAAAAACAACTGAACCAAAAAAGGGACAATGAGTTACTGGTTCTGTTCTTCTGTGTTTTCAGGGAGACTGCAGCTGCAGGGCTCTGCAACAGGAGCGGCCTCCGGCTCTGCCTTGTGACGGCAGCACTTGTGGTCTCTGCATCTTGTAGCCGCGGCAAGCATCAGAAGCAGGACTCCTCCGATAAAGAGGAAGCCTCCGGCGATGATCATCGCAAGACATGTGGCTGTCATGGACGAGTCGGTGTAGTAGGACATGCGCATGAAACCATAGCCCATATGACCGACATAGCGGACTCCGTTGATGTAAGAGAAACCGATTACATTAAGGACGATTGCACCTATGATCAGGACAATCGCACAAATCAAACTAGCTGTTGAAACTTTCTTCATTTGAAGCCTCCGAACTTCATGGCTCAAATATAGCCAGGAGGCTTGAATCAAAGAAGCATGTTCACAGAATCAACACTTTTCTTCACAGAAGACCGTCAGTCCTCGACTTTGAATACCACCTTCTTAACAAGGCAGGGCTCTCCGTCGGCTACGCCGGTCTTGTGGGGCTCTCCGGGGAAGAAGATGGCAAAGCGGCCCTGGGTTGCCTGGAGAACGCTGATGGGTTCGGCGTTGAAGAATCCGGTGTCCGTCTTCTGGTCATAGGAGATGCTCTGGTTCTTCAGTTCCCTCCAGCTTGTGCTCATCAGCTCGTTTCCCTTGAGAAGGATCATCAGGTCGCTGTGGTCCTTGTGATACTCGAACGGCCTGTCTGAAGAGGAAGTCATGTACTCGAAAATCTTGTACGTTACCTTCGGGTCCTTTGTCTTGTAGCTGCCCGGAGCCTTTTCGTACAGGTCGTCGTGGTCCATTATGTCGGCAATCAGCCGGATTGCCGGAAGAACAGGGATATACATCTCAAGCTGGCTCAATGTGTCAAAAACCATCGCTTACTCCTTTTCATTGAAAAAACCGCTCGTGCGGGCGAAGTGGAAAAGATACTGTTGGGCAACCCCGGCACAGGGACCGAAGATGCTCTTGTCGCAACCGGAAAAGCATGTTGCCATGACACGCTTCATCCAGACATCCATAGGGAAGCAGTCCAGCCTGTGGCATCCGAAAAGAAGCGCACAGTCGGCAACCTTGGGACCGATGCCCTTCACTTTCATAAGAACGCCCCGAGCCTCATCTATGTCCATAGTTTTAAGAGCTTTCAAATCAATCAGGCCATCATGGACAGCTCTGGCCGTATTCACAATGTACGGAGCCCTGAATCCCAGACCCAGCATCCTGAGGTCATCCTCCTTTGCATCCACCAGAGACTCCACAGTAGGAAAGCCGCCTCCTCCGTAGAAGCCGCACATCCTGTCGATGATTCCCATTATCCTCTTTATGTTGTTGTTCTGGGATACCACGAAGCTGCACAGGGCCTCCCACGGATCCTGGTTGAGGATACGGATGCCGGGAGCGTATTCACAGGCCTTCTCCATCAGCGGAGATATCTTCGAGAACTCCTTTTTCAGGCTTTCATAATCAGTTCCAAGATCGAAGAAATCTGCCCAGAAAGGGTCGTCTGTGATGGGGCTCAGATCATCCTGGGACACTTTGAGAACCCTGAGGTTCTCCCCCACACCGGCCTTGACGGTCCATGTTCCGTCGCAGAATGAGAATCTGAAGCACTGGCCGCTTGGAAGTGTGTCTTTAAGGCTGAGCTGGCGTTCCGTCAATTGCATATGTCCATTATGCCAACGGCAACACCCTTGGGCAAGACGCTCATATACTTGTTTCGGACAGCGTTTCACATTATATTAACGGCGATATGCAGTTGGACCGTTTTCTGATTCTGAACAGCATTCTCTTTGGTTTCGGGCTTGCCATGGACGCATTCTCCGTGTCCCTGGTCAACGGCCTCAACGAGCCTGATATGAAAGCCGGGAAGATGAACCTTGTTGCGGGAACATTCTCGTTCTTCCAGTTCATCATGCCAATGATCGGATGGGTCTGCGTCCACACGATTGTCGAACTTTTCACCTCTTTCGACAGGCTCGTACCATGGATTGCCCTGGCACTTCTCACCTACATCGGAGGCGAGATGATAATCAAGGGAATGCGGCACAGCGGAAGCCTTGAGGAAGAGAAACCGGCCATCGGATTCGGACGTCTTCTGGTCCAGGGTGTCGCAACATCCATCGATGCCCTCTCCGTGGGCTTCACCATCGAGCATTACTCTCTTCAGATGGCTCTGGTGTCATCATTGATTATCGGAGTCGTGACCCACTTTGTGTGTCTCTGCGGAATAGCGATAGGAAAGCGCTTCGGAACAAGATTCGCCGACAAGGCATCCATCGCCGGCGGTATAATCCTCATTGCAATCGGAATAGAGATCCTGATAAAAAGGATCATCTGAGATTCCGGATCAACAAAAAAGAGGGAAACGGAATTCCGCTTCCCTCTCTGAAAACAATCTGAAAACAATCAACTGATTATTTCACAATCACGCGCATGAAGCGCTTCTTGCCTGCACGCAGGATCAGCTCGCCGTCCTTGGCATCGTCCTTTGTGATGACGGTCTTGACGTCGGTGATCTTCTGGTCGTCTATGAGGCATCCGCCCTGGTCGATCAGACGGCGGACATCGCTCTTCGTTGCGCAGAGCTTGGCCTCGAAGAACAGATCCAGAACGCCCTTGCCTTCGCCGAGGTCGATCTCGACCGTAGGCATGCTGCTTCTGTCTCCGCTGCCTCCGAATGCTGCCTTTGCACCGGCAACGGCCTTGTCGGCCTCTTCCTGACCGTGGATGATCTTCGTGATCTCGTAGGCAAGTCTGGCCTTGGCATCGTTGATGTTGCGTGCCGGATCGTCATACTGGGCGATCTCGTCCAGATCCATGAATGTGAACAGCTTCATGAACTTGACGGCATCGGCATCGGCGACGTTTCTCCAGTACTGGTAGAAATCGTACGGGCTGTAGAGAGTCGGATCAAGGAACACAGCTCCCTGCTCGCTCTTTCCCATCTTCTTTCCGTCGGCCCTCATGATGAGGTTGAACGTCAGGCCGAAGCACTCCGGTCCGCCCATCCTCTGGATCAGGTCGATACCGGCGACGATGTTGCCCCACTGGTCGGCTCCGCCGATCTGGAGGCGGTTGCCGTAGTTCTTGTAGAGCATGTAGTAGTCATAGGACTGAAGGAGCTGGTAGTTGAACTCGATGAAGGAAAGACCCCTCTCCAGGCGCTGCTTGACACCTTCGAATGTCAGCATCCTGTTGACGGAGAAGTATCTTCCGACATCCCTGAGGAACTCGATGTAGTTCAGGTCAACAAGCCAGTCGGCGTTGTTTACAATCCTGCCCTGTCCGTAACCTGCAGGCGGAACCTCGTCGAAGTTGACGACCTTGGCAAGCTGGGAAGCGATGCGCTTGGCGTTCTCCGCGATTGTCTCGGGAGGAAGGATCTTGCGCATCTCGGTCTTTCCGGAGGGGTCTCCGATAAGGCCGGTACCGCCGCCTACCAAAGCAAGCGGCTTGTTGCCGAACTGCTGCAGATGGTGCATGGCAAAGAACGGAACAATGTGTCCGACATGGAGAGACGGACCTGTTGGATCGGTTCCGCAGTAGAATGTCACAGGACCCTTGTCCATCAGGTCGGACAGGCCGTCCATATTGGTGCAGTCCTTGACGAATCCTCTGTCGATCAGAACCTGTAGTGCTTTGTTCATCTTAAATATCCTCTGAAACCGGAAAGGTCAAACCCTCTTGTAGTCTTTTGTGGCCTTGTTGATCGTTGCCACCAGCTCTGCGACAGGAACCCTCACCTGCTCCATCGAATCGCGGAAACGCAGTGTGACGGTGTTGTCGTTCAGAGTGTCGTAGTCGACTGTCACGCAGTAAGGAGTTCCGATCTCGTCCTGTCTGCGGTAACGGCGTCCGATGGCTCCGCTCTGGTCGTAGTATGTGGCAAAATCGTCTCTGAGCTCATGCTCCAGCTTGGAGGCATACTCTGCAAGACCGTCTTTCTTGACAAGCGGAAGAACGGCGACTGTGACCGGTGCGACGGACGGATGGAAGTGCAGGACGGTTCTGACATCGCCCTCTGCGACCTCTTCCTCGTCATAGGCATCGGAGAGAGCCATGAGAACGTTTCTTGTAAGACCTGCGGATGTCTCGACGACGTACGGGATGTACTTCTCGTTTGTCTCGGGATCCAGATATGTCATCTCCTTGCCGGAGAACTTCTGATGCTGTGTCAGGTCGTAGTCGGTTCTGCTGTGGACACCCTCGAGCTCCTGCCATCCCATCGGGAAGAGGAACTGGATGTCGTATGCATCCTTGGCGTAGAAAGCCAGCTCATCCGGTCCGTGCTGGTGCCATCTGAGGTGCTCCGGATGGATACCGACCTTGTTGACGTAGAAGTTCATTCTCTGCTCTCTCCAGTACGGGAACCACTGCTCGTCCGTGCCGGGCTTGCAGAACCACTGCATCTCCATCTGCTC
>CADBOI010000061.1 GCA_902796335.1 uncultured Spirochaetales bacterium | reverse complement strand
CCTGTCTGGATGGCATAGTTCTCGGCAGGAAGTCCGAAGGAATCGAATCCCATCGGATGAAGGACGTTGAAGCCGTTCATTCTGAGATATCTGCAGTAGATGTCCGTTGCCGTGTAGCCTTCCGGATGTCCTACATGGAGTCCGGCGCCCGACGGATAGGGGAACATGTCCAGCACATATGCTCTTCTCTCTTTGGGGAAGGAGGGGTCTTCTGTCACTGCAAAGGTTTTGTTCTCTGCCCAATACTTCTGCCACTTAGGCTCTGTTTCACTGAAAGGGTAACTGCTCATGGTTGAATATATTATTTAGATTCGCTTTTTGCGTCAATTGAAGCGGCTTTTTGGTGGTTGTTGTCCGGGCCTCCAAGGTATATCCTTTCCTTATGTTGCTCAGGCAGTATGCGATCCTGATTCTCTACGCACTCGACATCTTTTTCTGCATCCTTTCCATCAAACGGAAGGACTCCAGACTCTTTGCCCTGACGAAGCCTTTCATTACCCCGTTGCTTTGTACGGCGTACTTCCTTTTTCTGCCGGCATCCCTCAGGGGTCAGTATTATCAGCGCTTCGTCCTGTTCGCTCTGGCTTTCCATTGCCTGGGTGACATCTTGCTTCTGTTTCCCAGAAACAAGAGCAGGCACATGTTCTATCTGGGTATGCTCAGCTTCTTCATAGGACACATCTTCTATACGCTGTGGTTTGTAAGGGCTCCGGTTGGGCATTCGAAAAAAGGTCTTATTTTGACATTAATACTTTGTTTTTTGCTTGAATATGCCATTTTCAGGCAATTGATGTTGGGTCCACGCAAATATGCTCCGATCTTGGTTCCTTACTCTTACGGCCTATGTGCAATGGCGGTTGCCATTGCCTCGACAGCCGGAAACGGATCTCCTGTCTATGCCACTTTGGTAAGCTATCTTGGAGTGGCTCTATTCTACTTCTCGGACTTCTGCATCATGAGGCGAATGGTCAGAATGCCTCTGTTCGGACAGATGATGGTCATGACAACCTACATCGCGGGCCAGACCCTGATTGTCCTGGGAATGTTGCTGATGCAGATTTGACGCTAAATGTGTGGTGAAACTCATCACAATTCATACTACACATAGTTGGTTTTATTTTGTTATAATTGGAACGTTATGGCAGAGAAAAAACCCATTTATGACGAAAACGCAATCAAGACCATGTCCCCGCTGGAGCACATCAGACTCCGTCCGGGAATGTACATCGGCCGTCTGGGAAACGGTACGCATGTAGACGACGGCATCTATGTCCTGATGAAGGAAGTCATCGACAACAGCATCGACGAGTTCATCATGGGCGCCGGAAACAGGATAGTGATCAAGCTTGAGGACAAGAAGGTGAGTGTCCGTGACCATGGAAGAGGAATCCCTCTTGGAAAGGTCATCGACTGTGTCTCCGAAATCAATACCGGTGCGAAGTACAACGACGACGTTTTCCAGTTCAGCGTCGGTCTGAACGGTGTCGGAACCAAGGCCGTGAACGCCCTCAGTTCGTGGTTTCACGTCAAGTCACACAGGGAAGGAAAGTTTTTCGAAGCCTATTTCAAGCAGGGTGTCCTCACCTCCCAGAACGAAGGTTCCACGGACGAGCCCGACGGAACCCTGACGGAGTTCATCCCCGATGAGGAGATTTTCGGCTCCTATTCGTTCAACGATGATTTCATCACCCAGAGACTCAACAACTACTGCTATCTCAACACCGGACTGACGCTGGATTACAACAAGCACATCTTCAAGAGCCAGCACGGTCTGCTGGATCTTCTGGAGAAGGAAGTTCAGGACAACGGAATCTACGAGATCATCCACTACAAGGGAAAGACGCTGGAGTTCGCTTTCACACATACCCGTGAGTTCAGCGGAGAGACCTACTTCTCCTACGTCAACGGACAGTACACAAGCGATGGCGGAACCCATCAGGCTGCATTCAAGGAAGGAATCCTCGCCGGAGTTAAGGAGTTCTTCAAGAAGTCCACATGGGCTCCCCAGGACGTGCGCGAGGGCATCGTCGGCGCCATTGCTATAAAGGTGCAGACCCCGGTCTTCGAAAGCCAGACAAAGAACAAGCTGGGCAACACCGAAGTCCGCATGCCCATAATCAACGAGGTCAAGGAAGCCATAATCGACCATCTTCACAAGAATCCCGAAGTGGCCCAGCTTCTGAACCAGAAGATCCTGACCAACGAGAACATCCGCAAGAAGCTTTCCGAGGTCAAGAAGATCGCCAAGGAGAACGCGAAGAAGATCTCCATCAACATCCCCAAGCTCAAGGACTGCAAGTTCCATCTGGGACAGACCGGTCCCAACGCCGACATGGGTGACAGGTCCATGATCTTCCTCACAGAGGGTGATTCCGCATCCGGAACTCTGAACACGGCGCGCGATGTCATGACACAGGCCGTCTTCAGCCTCAGGGGAAAACCCCTCAACACCAACGGGATGGCGATGACCGACATGTACAAGAACGCCGAGCTCTACAACGTCATGGCGGCTCTGGGCATCGAGAACGGAATCGAGGGGCTCAGGTATTCCAAGGTGATATTCGCAACCGATGCCGATATCGACGGCTACCACATAAGGATTCTGCTTCTCACTTACTTCCTAAGCTATTTCGAGGACCTCATCCATGCCGGACGCGTCTGGATTCTGGACACACCGCTTTTCAGGGTCAGGAACAAGAACGTGACCACATACTGCTACTCGGAAGAGGAGCGCGACAACATGATGAAGCAGATCCGCGGTTCAGAGGTCACCAGATTCAAAGGCCTCGGAGAGATCTCCGCCAAGGAGTTCGGACAGTTCATAGGCGAGGACATGAAGCTCATCCCCGTGACCATCGACAGTCTTGCCGATGCCCGCAGGGCGATGAACTTCTACATGGGCAACAACACGCCAGAGCGCCGCGACTTCATAATGGAAAATCTGGTGTGAGGAGGCAGACATGGCAAACGCAAAAGACCTGTTCAGACAGAACTTCATAGAATATGCCTCCTACGTCATCAAGGACAGGGCGATCCCCGATATCGAGGACGGCCTGAAGCCTGTCCAGAGGCGAATCCTGCACACAATGATCGAGATGGATGACGGCCGTTTCAACAAGGTCGCCAACGTGGTCGGTTCCACGATGCACTATCATCCCCACGGAGACCAGTCCATCTACACCGCTCTGGTGAACCTTGCCAACTGCGACCTGTTCATCGACAAGCAGGGAAACTACGGAAACTTCATGACCGGTGACGGCCCTGCCGCCGCCAGATACATCGAGTGCCGTCTTCTTCCCTTTGCCAAGAAGGTTCTCTACAACCCCGAGATCACCGAGTATGTGGAGTCCTACGACGGCAGAAACAAAGAGCCTGTGGTTTTCCCGGCAAAGATTCCTGTAGTCCTGATCCAGGGTACCGAGGGAATCGCTGTTGGAATGTCCACCAAGATCCTTCCCCACAATGCGTTGGAAGTGATCGATGCCCAGATAGCGGCGATCAAGGGAGAGAACTTCGAGCTGTACCCGGATTTCCCCGGCGGAGGCATCATGGATGTCTCCGGCTACGAGGACGGACTCGGTTCTGTTGCGGTAAGGGCCAAGCTTGATACCTCGAACGCCAAGAAGATCATCATCGAGGAGCTTCCCTTCGGAGTCGACAGCGAGAAGATGATCCACTCCATCGAGGATGCGATCAAGAAAGGAAGGCTCAAAATCCAGAGTGTCAGCGATTTTACCGCCGATACTGTCAATATCGAGATATCGCTTGCCAAGGGCACCTATACAAAGGACATCGTCGATGCCCTCTATGCCTACACGCTCTGCGAGCAGAAGATTTCGGTCAACTGCCTTGTTATCAGAGACAAGCTGCCGCATGTCTGCACCATAAGCGATGTCATCAGATACCATGCGGACCACATCCTGGAGGTTTCCAAGAAGGAGCTTGAGGTCCAGCGCGGACACCTGTTCGACAGACTCCACATCAGGACGCTCGAGAGGATCTTCATCGAGGAGCGCATCTACAAGAGGATCGAGCAGAAGAGGACCCAGGAGGCCGTGATCACTGCGGTGCGAACCGGATTCGAGCCATATTCCGACCAGCTTGTCAGAGATATCACGGACGACGACATCGACCACCTTCTGAAAATCCCAATCAGGAGAATCTCCCTCTTTGACATTGAGAAGAACAAAGAGGAGATCGACCAGATCAATGCGGACCTGAAGCAGGTGGACTACGACCTCACACACCTTGACGAGTATTCGATCAGGACCCTGAAGGACATCAGATCCGACCTCGAGAATGCGGAGCACAAGAGAAAGACGAGAATCGCCGACTTCAACATGGTAGATGTCAGGGATGTCGCCAAGAGAGATCTGGACCTCAGATATGATGGCATGACCGGCTATCTGGGTACCAACGTGAAGACGGGAAATCCGCTTCTTAAGGTATCCGAGTACGACAAGATCCTCGTCATTCAGAAAGACGGAACCTACTATTGTACCAACGTGTCCGACAGGATGTTCGTAGGAAAGGACATCGCCTACTGCGGACTTGCAGACAAGGACGTTCTTGAGGACATGGTCTTCACCGTGATCTATCTGGACAAGAAGACACGCATCACCTACATAAAGCGTTGCAAGCTCAGTGGCTTCATCATGAACAAGCCTTACGCCCTGCTTCCGGAGCCGGAGAACAACTCCATGAAGAAGCTCTCCGTCCTTCCGAATGCCGAGGTAACCGTCACATACAAGAATCCTGGAAGGACAAAGGAATCCACGTTCCTGTTCTCCGACTTCCTTGTCAAAGGTGCTAAGGCCGGCGGTGTGACAGTCTCCAAGAAGGAAATCGCTTCGATAAGAATCAAGCCATGCAAGCTTGTGGAGGACCAGAAGCGGCCCGTTTCAGAGAGTCTGGGAGAATCCGAGGCAGAGGAAGAGGTTGTGGATTCTGAAGAAACCTCCGAGATGACAGAAGCCATCGCAGATGCCAAGGTGGAGGCAAAAGCCCAGAAAAAGCCGTCAGATGACGACATGCCGGGGTTGTTCGATGACATCGGAAACTGATTTCGGAAACAGAGTCCTTTACGAGGACAACCACATTATCATAGTCAACAAGCTCCCCGGGGAGATTGTCCAGGCGGACAAGACCGGGGACAGCACGTTGATGGATACTGTGAAAGCATACCTCAAAGAAAAGTACAACAAGCCCGGAAATGTCTATCTGGGTCTTCCGCACAGGCTGGACCGTCCGACAAGCGGAATAGTAGTGCTTGCCAAGACGGAGAAGGCCTTGGGAAGGCTGAACGACATGTTCAGAACTGGCAAGGTGGACAAGATCTACTGGGCCATTGTGGACAGACCTCTTCCGGACAAGTCCGGACAGCTTGTGCATTATCTGTACAGAGACGGCAACAAGAACAAGAGCTTTGCCTATGAATGCGAGCCGGGTGGTGGATGTCCCCGGGTACGTGGCCTTAAAGCTTCCGATCTGCAGCTTGCACGTCTTGAATATGAGCAGCTTGCCACCTCCGACAGGTATGTCCTTCTGAAAATCAGGCTTCTGACAGGGCGCCATCATCAGATCCGGGCCCAGCTGGCCGCATGCAATGTCCATATTAAAGGAGACCTGAAATACGGCTTTCCAAGGTCCAATCCCGACGGCGGAATCTGCCTGCATTCCAGGGATGTTTCTTTCGTCCATCCCGTAAGCAGAAAGCTGATTGAAGTGACCGCTCCGACCCCTCAGGACAGAATCTGGTCAATTTTTACGCTGTAATTTGCAATTTCTAATTAATTCTCATCCGTTCTTTTATGTTTTTTGCAATTTTGTTCCTTGTTTTTTGACGAAATGTCAAAGTTGACTTATGGCAAAACTGGGTTATACTGAAAAAGCAATTGGAGGCAAAAATGTATAAACTAGATGAGTTTATGGCAGAACTTGAGAAAAAGAACCCAGCCCAGCCGGAGTTCATCCAGGCTGCAAGGGAAGTCATCGCTTCGGTCATCGATGTGGTTAATGCAAACCCACTATATTTGAAGAACAAAATCCTCGACAGAATCGTCGAGCCTGAGAGAATCATCCAGTTCAGAGTCGAATGGGAAGACGACAACCATGAGATTCAGGTCAACAGAGGATGGAGAGTCCAGTATAACAGTGCAATCGGTCCTTACAAGGGCGGACTCAGATTCCATGCCAACGTTACCTTGGGCACACTGAAGTTCCTCGGATTCGAGCAGATCTTCAAGAACTCCCTTACAACTCTCCCGATGGGCGGAGGAAAGGGTGGTTCGGACTTCTCCCCGAAGGGCAAGTCCGATGCAGAGATCATGAGATTCTGCCGTGCATTCATGACAGAGCTTGAGAAGTACATCGGTCCTGACACCGATGTCCCGGCTGGAGACCTCGGAGTTGGCGGAAGAGAGATCGGTTATCTGTACGGAACATACAGAAAGATCCGCAACGAGAACACCGGCGTCCTCACTGGTAAAGGTTGGGGATGGGGCGGAAGCCGCGTAAGACCTGAGGCAACAGGTTACGGAACAATGTACTTTGCAAACGAGATGCTCAAGGAGAACAACGACAGCTTCAAGGGCAAGAGAGTTGCAATCTCCGGTTTCGGCAACGTCGCATGGGGCGCAGTCACTAAGGCCGCACAGCTCGGAGCCAAGGTTGTCACCCTTTCCGGTCCTGACGGATACATCCTCGACGAGGAAGGAATCAACACTCCTGAGAAGATCAACTACATGCTCGAGCTCAGAGCATCCAACATGGACGTCATCGAACCTTATGCAAAGAAGTTCGGTGCCAAGTTCATCAAGGGCAAGAAGCCTTGGGAAGTTCCTGTAGACATGGCTTTCCCGTGCGCTCTCCAGAACGAGCTCAACGGCGAGGATGCAAAGACCCTCATCGCCAACGGCGTGAAGTATGTTGTCGAGACATCCAACATGGGCTGCACACCTGAGGCAATCGAGGCTTTCCAGGCCGCACGCATTCCGTTCGCACCTGGTAAGGCTGCAAACGCAGGTGGTGTCGCTGTCTCCGGTCTCGAGATGAGCCAGAACGCAGATCACTACTTCTGGTCAGCAGAAGAGGTCGATCAGAAGCTTCATGTCATCATGAAGGACATCCACGACAACTGCGTCAAGGAAGGCAAGTGCCCGGACGGATACATTGACTACGTCAAGGGTGCAAATATCGCCGGCTTCAAGAAGGTTGCCGACGCCATGTGCCAGCAGGGCTTCTGATAGAACCCGAACCTGATTACAAACCCTGGAACCGGAACTGCAAATCCCGGCCCCAGGGTTTTTTTCTGCATTCATATCCCGTTGCCACCAAAACATCTGTTTCCTTTGTTTCTGGATGCAGGTTTTTGTTTTGATCCTTGTGGGTTTGCATCCAGATTCTTTGTTTTGGAAAAAACGGATGCAAAAAACTG
>CADBOI010000060.1 GCA_902796335.1 uncultured Spirochaetales bacterium | reverse complement strand
TAAAAAGGTGGTAGCCAGGCGACTGCCTGGCTACCGGGATTGGGTTAAAACATATTTTAGAAATCCGAGGAAATCTCGTCTAAAATTCTCTTTCTATGTGGATTATATACTATATCTTGGAAACTGTCAAAGTGACATCTGCATAATATGTGTCAGAATTAATCGTTGGATCCTCCGGATACTCGTAAGTTGCCACCGCAAGGACGACATCGTTCCTGTAAGTGTACTCTTTGTCGAGGTCACCATGGAAGGCAACAATCACCGGCTTGTTGGAAGAATCGGAAACACCCAGCGAGATGCTCTCGATTCCCTTGCCGTTTTTGCTTTCATCAATGACAGTGCCCACTGAGGTCGTGATGCTGTCAGGACCTCTGGTTCCGCCCTTCTCGCCATATCTGGCAACGTTGGTGAACACACCACCGCCGAATGAAAGAGAATACATTTCGTTGGTGTTTGTGTCATTCGTCAGAATGGCCTGGAATGTCACCGAGCCTCCCTTGTTGATGCTGAAGATCTCAATGGCATTGTCATTATTGAAAGAATATATGTTAGTTCCATCAAAGGCGTTAGGCTCATGTTCTTCGGTTCCGGCATTTGTTCCGGCCTTGTTCTGAGACTTGCCGTCGATGGAAGTGATTTTAAGCTGGATGACAGGTCTGATGTTCTCTACTACGGATTTAAGACGGATAGTGTGGGTTTCCTCCAAAGCGAAGGAGAACCCTGCAAGCAAAGCAAGAATCATTATAACTGTTATTGCTTTCTTCATTGTCCTTTCCTCATCAGACTAACCGTTCTAACCATCTATAAGATAATCCCACGGCAACTTCGTTGTCAATAATTTTTTTAAAAAATCATGCTGAAATTTTTAAAAATTTTTTTAACATTTTTTAACACAGTGATCAAACCCCGTTGTGCCGGACCGAAGAAGGACCATAATTGAAAACCTCACGCGCATTATATTAATATATAGATATGGCGGACATGAAACTTTCGCAGCCAAAGGCTGCAAGAACCATAAATATTGCAAGGGTTCTGGGTGCTCTCAGAACACAGAACAATCTTTCAAAAGCGGAAATTGCAAGAGTTTTGGACCTCAACAAGGTTTCCACAGGCGAGATTGTCGACGAGCTCATCTCTGAAGGACTTGTTGCTGAAACAGGCAAGATGGAGAGCTCCAACGGACGCCGGCCCACATGTCTGTCCATTGTTCCGGATGCAAGATACGTTCTGAGCGTTGACATCGGAAGCAGGAACACAACTGTTGCTCTCTGCAATCTGCTGTCGGAGCCTGTGCATTTTGAAAGGATTCCCACCAACACTCAAGTTTCCAAGGTCGAGGAGTTCTGTGTCGACATCATCAAGAGCTGCATCCGTGTAGTCAGGCTTGCCGACCAGAGCAAAATTGTCGGAGCTGGAATCTCAGTCGGGGGTAAGGTCTCTGAAGATGGAAGGACAATCATCAGAAGCCCGTACCTTCCATGGCGCGACATCCCGATTGCCGATGCCTTCGAGCAGGTGCTGAAGATAAGGACCGTTGCCAGGAACAGCACCTATGCCTTGGTGGATGCCGAGCGTTATGCAAGCTTCGGAACGGACCTTCTGGTCTCCGATGAGCCCATTATATATATAGAATGGGGAGATTCGGTGAGTATGGCACTTGTCTGTGAGGACAGGGTCTTCGGAGGATCCGGTGATTTCGCCCATCTGAAGGTCTCCCCTACGGGCCTTTGCTCATGCGGCAAGATCGGATGTCTCGAAGCCAACGTCTCGGCATGGGCTCTTTCGGGAAACAAGGACGAACATCTGAAGGAGATATGGGACAAGGTCGGTTCCCACGCTCTGACCTGCATTGCCAATGCAGTTGACATGACCACCCAAATCACCGGGTCGGAAAAGGTGGTCATAAGCGGAGAAGGAGCGACAATCACAGAGACCTGTCTTTCAGAACTTCGCAAGCTGTGCCCGGGAATGAGAATTGAACGCTCCATGCTTGGAGAGAGAGCTAATTCCATGGCTGCAGCGGAAATAGCTCTGGACAAATGGGTCTATCTTACATCCATGCTTGAGAAGGTCGCCGCCTGGTTGTAAAAATTTTTTACTCACGCCGAAACCACAAGTGAAAAATTTTTTCTTGACAACATTCCTCCTTTGGATTATACCGACTATAGACGGTGGTTCATCACGCCCACCTCAGGTGAAATATGAAAAAGCTTCTGGCAGTTCTGATTACCTTGATTCTCGCAGCAAGCGTCTTTGCTTCCGACAGCATGAGCCTCAGGCTCAAGTCGATTGTGGAAGACGGCAGAATCTCCATCTCAGAAGCCAACGATGTATCCACCGGAGGGCTTTACATTCTCTCTGTCGATGGAGTCAAGGACATCAGTTCCGGTAAAGAGGGAGATAACAGGTACCTGATGAGCGACTATGATATCGCCAAGCACGATATAGACATAGATTTCACCGTTGTCCAGACCGAGAAGGTCCAGACCCTCGGAAAGATCAATCTAACAGCCACCGTCGGAAGTCTTGTCCTTGATGCGGACAACACAATGGAGGTCGAGGCCTCCACAGCCGGTTCCTGGGAACTGGCAAACGGACTGATCAATTACGAAGATGCCGTTACGGTCACAGCCGCTGCTGTGGACAACATTGTCTCGATTGAAGTCAAATACATTGACGACACAAAGGAAGTTCCACCTCAGGCAATCGGCAAATTCACAGCAAAATGGGCCAGGGATCCCAATCTTTTGAAAAACCCTGGCCTCTACAAGGCAAACGTAACCCTCTCCTACACAGTGGAATAATACACAGTGGAAGAATACACAGTGGAAGAATAAAGCGGATCAGCGTTTCTTTCTCGCCCTTGATTCTCTGAACTCGCCCAGCTTTGCAAGACCCTGCTCCGTGACAGGTCTGATCCATTTGCCCGAATGGAGGTGGATCTGCATTATCACAAAACGGATGATCTCGTCGCAATAGACAAGAGGGAAAAGAACATAGATCGGAGCCCTGAGCCTCAGTCCGACAATGCATACAACAGGGATGACCATCAGATACATGAATGTGATTTCAAGGACGGTTCCTGTCACGGCATCGCCCGAGGCCCGGTATGTGTCGTTTGTGCACCAGTTTCCCATACGGATGACAGCGACGATTGAGAACACCATCAGCAGGTAGCAGGCGGTGTCGAATGCCTCACCTGAAAGGCTCATCATCCTGGCAATGTCCGCTCTGAAGGTTGTGATGAAGATACCGGCTATTGCGATGGTGATGATACACAGAGGAATGAGCCGTCTGGCTTTTTCATAGGCATCGTTCAGTCTTCCGGCACCTATGTCCTTTCCGACAAGAACGGACGAGGCGCTGGAGAATCCGCTGAAGAACGCGACAATCAGATTCTCAATGGTTCTGAAGACTGCAAGAGCCGCAATCGTGGACTCGCTCTGCCTGCCCAGAACAACGTTAACCACAAGGTTTCCGATTCCCAGGAACACCTCGTTCATGATGATCGGGAAGGTTCTTTTCAGAAACAGCCTGACCTTGGGACCATACCATCTGAAGTGGTCGCGGATGCGGAAGATGTACGGATACTTTGTTATGGCACATCCTGCAAACAGCACTATGATGTTGATTGCCGAAGCGCAGACTGTGGCAATGGCTGCGCCCCGTACGCCGAGTGCAGGGCATCCCAGATTTCCATAAATGAGGACCCAGTTAAGGAAGATATTAGAAAAAACACTGACTATTGCCGCATATAAGGGAATCCTTACCTTCTCAGTTGCTCT
>CADBOI010000059.1 GCA_902796335.1 uncultured Spirochaetales bacterium | reverse complement strand
TCGTGGTTGATCTGGATGTTCTCGCGGATCACGCGGCAGAAGTTGTTGCGCTTGACGCTTCCGCTTGTGACGTAGCATCCGGCGACAAGACCGACTTTGGGAACCTTGAACACGTGTCTGACCTCGGCTGTACCGACATCGACCTCCGTCCTTTCCGGACTGAGCATTCCTTCCATGGCGGCCCTGACATCATCCACGACGTTGTAGATGATGTTGTACTTGCGGATCTCGATTTTCTCAGCATCGGCTCTGGCCTGTGCCTTCGGTGTAGGCCTGACGTTGAATCCGATGACAAGAGCCGGGTTCTCCGAAGCGGATGCCAGGTTGATATCGTCCTCGATGATTGCACCGGCTGCGGCACGGATGACCCTGACGCGGATCTCGGCTGTGGAGAGCTTCTCAAGAGCAAGCTGGAGAGCCTCGACAGAACCCTGGACATCACCCTTGATGATGATGTTGAGTTCCTTGACCTCGCCTTCCTGGATGGCGGCGTTGAGGGTCTCGAGTGTGACCTTCTTGAACTTGCTGGCCTGGTTGAGCCTCTCAAGCTCCTGCCTCTTGGTACCGATCTGCCTTGCCTGCTTCTCGTTCTCGCAGACCTGGAACGGGTCTCCGGCGGAAGGAACGTCTGAAAGACCTATGACCTCGACAGGTGTCGAAGGACCGGCTGAAGCGATCTTCTGACCCTTGTCGTCGAACATGGCTCTGACACGTCCCGGATAGATTCCGGAAACATAGTAGTCGCCCTGCTTGAGGGTTCCGCGCTCGATGACAACTGATGCCACGATACCGCGGCCCTGGTCGATTCTGGCTTCAAGGACCTTACCCTCTGCCCTGCAGTTCGGATTGGCCTTGAGGTCCATCATCTCCGCCTGGAGCAGGATGGTGTCCAGAAGCTCCTCGATACCGATCTTCTTCAGAGCCGAGATCTGGCAGTACAGTGTCTGTCCGCCCCATGCCTCGGGAACAAGTCCTTTGTCAGAAAGCTGTTGCATGACTCTGTCAGGCTTTGCGTCCGGAAGGTCGATCTTGTTGATTGCAACAATGATGGGGACGTTGGCGGCCTTGGCGTGGTCGATTGCCTCAAGTGTCTGGGGCATGACTCCGTCGTTGGCTGCAACAACCAGAACGACGATGTCGGTGAGCTTGGCTCCGCGGGCACGCATCATGGTGAATGCGGCATGACCCGGAGTATCAAGGAACACGACATCTCCGCGTCCCGGGAGATTGACCTTATATGCACCGATGTGCTGCGTGATTCCGCCGAACTCGCCGGCGACGACGTTCGCAGACCTGATGGCATCAAGAAGCTTTGTCTTACCATGGTCGACGTGACCCATGACCGTGACGATCGGAGCTCTGGGAACAAGATCCTCCTCGGTGTCCTCCTCACGGGCAATGACTGTCTCGTCGTAGAGGTTCACAAGGTGGACCGAGCATCCGTACTCCTCTGCGATGATCGTAGCGGTATCGCTGTCGATGCTCTCGTTGATGCTGACCATCATTCCCATGCTGAACAGCTTGGAGATGATCTCGGAAGCCTTGATGTTCATCTTCCTGGCAAGATCGCTGACTGTGATCGATGCAAGTATATCGATTGATTTGGGAACTGCGGCAAGGGAATCGGCATTCTTCTGCTTCTTTCCATATGACTTGAGCTCCAACTCCTCGTCGGTCCTTTCGTCACGGCGATCCTTGTCCTTGCCCTTGTTGTAGACCCTGCGGTTCTTGCTGTCGATGGGAAGTGCCTCTGAAGGAGCTCCGAAACCGCCCTTCTTGGCCGGTCCCTTGGGACCGAAACCGGGCTTCTGTCCGAAACCAGGTCTTCCCTGTCCGTCCTTGTTGAATCCGCCCTGGCGCTGGAAACCGCCCTGTCTGTTGCCCTGCTGGGCCGACCTGGGTGTGTATCCCTGAAGCTTGCCGTTTGATCCGAAGGACGACCCGAATCCGCCCTGGCGCTGATAGCCGCCCTGGCCTCCGCGGTTGTAGTTGTTGTTCTGGATCCTCTGTCCGTCCCTGCCGTATGTCACGCCGCCGACGGAACCGACCGGTCTTGAAGTACCCGCCGGTCTTGAATCGGAACCGGAATTGATAGGTGGAAGATTGTCACCTGAGATGATGACCGGACCCATGTTGATCGTGCTCTGGGGAATGTTCGTCTTCTTGACGACCTTCTTCTGCACAACAGGGGCTCCTCCGATGACGGGACGTCTGTAGGCCGGCTGCGATGGAGCGGCCGGAGCCGGAGTCTGGACAGCAGGCTTGACGGGAGCACTCTCCCTGACCTCAGCCTTGGGTTCCGCCTGGACAGCAGGAGCGGCCTCGGGAGCCTTCTGCTCCACCTTGGTCTCCTCAGCAGGCTGAGCCTTGACGACCACAACAGGCTTCTTCTTGATGATCACTATCTTCTTTTTCTCGACAGCGACCTCAGGCTTTGCCTGCACGGGGGTGGACTGCTCTATGTTTCTGCTTTGCTTGATCAGTGTAGCCTTTGGTTTATTCTCTTCTGGCATCAATGATTATCACTCCTCGTTCTCTTCTTCAACTTCCTCGAAGCTGATTCCGACATGGCAGTTCGGACACTCGGTCATACCAACTGTAAGAGGATAGCCGCACTTCGGGCATGCGAAGGACTCTCCCTCGCCCTCTGCCTCGGCCTCGTCCTCGATGATGTCAACGTTCTCCTTGATGATTTCGTTGACCTTTGCGATCTCGTCAGCGGTGAGGTTAGGCATGTTGGCGAAATCCTCATCGGTGAGATTGATGAACTCCTCGACGGAGTAGACATCGTAGAAGTTGAGCTTCTGGATGAGAGCCGGATCGATCGGAAGATCTGTGAGAGCCATCTCATCCTCACCGACCTCGACAGCCTCGGGTGCCTGAAGCTCGGAATCATCCATGAAGACGGAGTCAGCGACAGCCCTTGCCTCCCTGGAGATATCCATCTCGGCGAACTGCTCCTGGGTCTTGACGTTGACAAGCCAGTCGCAGAGCCTGTTGACCAGTCTGACGTTCAGACCCTGCTTGCCGATTGCAAGCGAGAGCTGTGACTCGTCGACGATGGCTACGGCCTCTTTCTTGGCCTGGTCGATCACGTAGACCTGCATGACCTTGGCCGGAGAAAGTGCGTTTGCAATATACTCAAGAGGATTCGGATCCCACTTGATGACATCGATTCTCTCGTCGTCCAGTTCCTTCATGATAGCCTGGATTCTGTTTCCCTTGAGTCCGACACAGGTTCCGACAGCATCTGCATCCACCTTTCTGGCGGCGACAGCAACCTTTGTCCTGTAACCGGCCTCGCGGACGATCTTCATGATCTCTACGGAAGGATCCTTGGCAACGATTTCGGGAACATAGATCTCGAACAGCTTGCGGACGAACTCCTCGTGGATTCTGCTGAGGATGACGCGGATGTTCTTGTCGGATCTCTCATCCGGCTTGACGGACTCGACATAGCAGCGGATCTTGTCGCCCTTTGTGTAGAACTCCTTGGGGCTCTGGTTCTTTCTGGGAAGATAACCCTGGGTCTTTCCGAGGTCGATGATGAGGTCTCCGTCCTTGTCGCCCTGGACATAGCCGTTGATTATCTCTCCGACCTTGCCCTTGAACTCCTGCAGAAGCTCGTCCTTCTGGATCTCCCTGATTGCGGACTGTGCACGCTGCTTTCCGGTCTGGACGCTGATCCTGTCGAAGCTCTTCGGATCGATGGGAATCAGAAGCTCGTCACCGATCTCAGCCTCCTCGCTCAGCTCCTGTGCCTCGTCAAGGGGAATCTCGGTGACCTCGTCGTAATAGTTGTCCTCATCGACGACGGTCTTTCTGGATGCAAGCTCAACGGATGAAAGGTCATCAGCGAATGTGACGACAGCGTTCTCATCTGTTCCGAACTTCCTTCTATATGTTGCAAGAAGGGTCTGCTTGATGGTGTCAAGCACCAGTTCCTGTGAAATACCCTTCTCCTCTACCATCGCTCTGATGGCTTCACTTAACTCGGACATTTTTCATATCCTCCCATTTGTATTCAAGCTTTGCCTTTTG
>CADBOI010000058.1 GCA_902796335.1 uncultured Spirochaetales bacterium | reverse complement strand
GCGCAAAGGCTTGATGGCCGCGCCCCGCCCGCCATGTGCATGGCAACACACAGGCAACCCACAGCTGATGAACAGCCCGGGGGCAAGGGGTGAGACATACAGAAGAACACTTCACAAAAGCAAGCCTGCATCCATTTCAGGCAATAACCAAGGTTTGGTATGCACAAAACAGACTGTACTAATGAGTGTTTGCATCCACATCAAAGGTTTTGATGGAAAATGGTGGCAAGGAAAAACAATTCTTTGCATCCCAAACAAGCGAAACCCCTGTTTCCGGTGGCAAAGGCTGGCAGTTTTATGCATCCGTTTTTTCCAAAACAAAGATTCTGGATGCAAAGCCCCAAGAATCAAAGGAAAAACCTGCATACCAAAACACAGGAAACCCGGATTCAGAAACAAGGAAAAGGAAGGTCTTGGTTTCAACAAAAAAATGGAGCTCTGAAACAGAGCCCCATTTGCTGATCTTTTCTGGCAATCATGCCTTGCTGAACATGTCTTTGCCGACTCCGCAGACCGGGCATACCCAGTCCTCAGGAAGATTCTCGAAAGCTGTTCCGGGAGCGATTCCGTTGTCCGGATCGCCTACTGCAGGATCATACTCATATCCGCATGCATCACAAACATACTTGTCCATGTAAAACTCTCCTTATATCTCTGCCTTCCACAGTCCGTGGAGGTTGCAGTACTCGTAAACTGCCACAGGTGCATCTCCTTCTGCTACAAGGAACTGAGCTGCAGGTTCCTGACCCGGCTTGAGGTCGACCTTCTGATAACCCTTCTTTGTCTCGAGGATGATGAACTGGATGTAGTGGGCATCCATCATAGGATGTGCGACTGAGCCGACAGCCACCTTGACCAGGTTGCCGTCAACTGTGACAGCTGGGACATGCTTCTCCTTGGCTGCATCGACTGTGTTGGCTACGACCTCCTCCATCTTGGCACCGCAGCACATGGGTGTGGGTGCTGCCTTCTCGGTGAGGAAGGTCACGAAATTCCCGCAATGGGCGCATTTGTAGAAAAGCATAGAGCCTCCTTAAGATTTTTAGGAAATGAAAAACCTCAATCCCTGTCTATTTACTCTAGCATACAAAAACCCAACAGGCCAGTCAAAAAGCCCTCATTTTTCCATCGTCACTTTGATGCTTTCCGCAAGGTCCGAAAGAGGGATGAACACCGGCTTTCCCTTCTGTAAGTGGCCGGGATTCTCCACCCTGATGTGGATCTTCTTTCCGCGGAAGACCCTGTCGACCTCAAAGCCGTCCCACGATGACGGAATGCACGGATCTATTACAAGACCGTCGTAGGCGGGTCTGATTCCCAGGATGTAATGGGTGGAGGCAAAGTATGCCCAGCCTGCGGAACCGGTGAGCCATGGATGGCGTGCCCTTCCGTATGCTGTGTGGTCGCGTCCCATGATGAACTGGCAGTAGGCATAGGGCTCGCTCTGGCGGACTTCGATCAGGTCGTTCTGCCTTGCAGGGCACAGGGCGTTGTAGAACTTCATGGCAAGGTCGCCCATTCCCAGCTTTGCAGCCGCAACCCATGCCCATGGATTCGGATGGCTGAAGATGGCGCCGTTTTCCTTGATTCCGCGGTAGACACGGGTGACAAAACCAACCTCGTCGTCAGGAGTGCTGAAGCTGGGGGCGTTCAGATGGATTCCCCACTCGCCGTACAGGTACTTGTCTATGGCCTCGACAGCCTTGACTGCATGGTCGCCCTTGGCAAGTCCGCTGCACACGGCCCAGGAGTTGGACTCGAGGTGCACCTTACCCTCCTTGTCCTCAGAGGTTCCGATCTTTCTGCCGGACTTGGTGATGCCTCTGATGTACCACTCGCCATCCCAGAGCTCCCTGTCGCAAGCTTCGGCAACCTTCTCCTGCATCTTCTTGTAATACTTAACCTTATCGTCCTTACCCGCGTACTTCAGAAGCTCGATGAACTCGTCGAGGGCCCAGTAGTGCAGGAACGACACCAGGGCGCTTTCGCCGCCGCCGAGGTTGATGCAGTCGTTCCAGTCGGCACGCAGGCCAAGGCAGATTCCGTGGCTTCCCACCTGCTCCGCGCTGAACTGGAGGATCTTCTCCATGTGCTCCAGCACCGTTCCCTGACCGCCGTCGGCATAGCCGTAGACCTGGGAGAGGAAACCGAAATCTCCAGTCTCGCGGATGAACTCGCAGATGGACGGGACAAGCCAAAGGGCATCGTCACTGCAGGTGTCCTTCAGGCCGTGGACCATGCTGGAAGGCTCCGGCATGGGCTTGACCGTAGGAGACTTGAAGGGCTTTACCTTAGGTGCGTCCGGATCGAACACATCAGGGCTGAAAAGATGAAGACCGTAGCCTGACGATGTAAGACCTCTGAGCAGCTGCACTATCCTCTTTCTGCACTGGGCGGGGTTGGACGGAACCACGCACATGGCATCCTGTGCCGTGTCGCGGTAGCCGAGACCTGTGCGGCCTCCCACCTCGATGAAGGATGCGAAGCGGCTGAACACCACATTGGTCTCGCTCTGATAGAGGTTCCAGGTGTTCAGCATGCTGTCCATGTCCTTGTTCGGAGTATGGACCTGAAGAGTGTCCACCTTGTTCTTCCAGTAGGCGGCAAGGTCACAGAAAGCCTTGTCCACATTGGAGTTGTCGCTGAAGAACTCCTTCTCTTTCCTTCCTTCCTCAAGGTCTCCGACACCCAGGATGAAGACGAATCTCTTCTCCTCACCGGCCTCGATGACAAAGTCCTGGCTCAGGGCTCCGCACTGGTTGTTTCCAAGCTCCGTGCTGGAGGAGAGGTTGCCCTTCTCCACCGCTATCGGGTTGGTCTCGGTTCGGTACGGACCTATGAAGCTGTCGCGCACGCAGTCGAATCCCGAGGGAACGAATGTGGATGTGAAGTAGTGGAAAAGGCCCGGGTTGTAGAAGTTGTCGCACTCGATCACGCCATCCTTGAAGCGCGAGCCGCTGCAGTACATGCTCATCTGGAAGTTCTGGTTGTCGATCTCAATCAGATTGAAGCTGAACTCGCAGTATCCGAAGACTGAGAGCTTTCTGGGTACGGAGCCAGTGTTTCTGACCTTCACATCCCAGATCTCGCTCTTGTGTCCGCGGGGAATGAAAAGCGTCTGGCTGGCCAGAATGTCACGGTAGGCGCACTCGAATACCGAATATGAAAGACCGTGGCGTGTCGTGTACCTGGCCTTGTCCTGGTCCTTTCCGACAGGCTGCCATGAGAGGCTCCAGTAGTCTCCGTCGGCATCGTCGCGCAGGTAGACATAGTGGCCCGGCCTGTCCAGAGGAACGCCGTTGGGTCTGAACCTGGTGATCCTGTGGGTCTCCGGATCGCCGCTGAACATGTAGCCGCCGGCGTTGTGGGATATCACGGTGCCGGTGTCCTCGGTGCCCAGGTAGTTGGTCCACGAGACAGGGACATCCTGCCTTGTGATCACATATTCACGTCTTTCATCATCAAAGTATCCGTACTTCATTTAACCCCCGGTCAGAAAGAATCACAGCCTCAGGTAGTCCTTGTAGACTCCCGGAGTGCTGTTCTCGATGAGAGTGGCATCACAGATCTTGGCATAGAACTCGGCAGGTCCGACACCGCCGATGATCGCATAGGCATAGCCCATGTCCCTCATGCTGTGAAGGCACGAAAGGAGAAGCGCCGCTCCGATGCCCTTGCCCTGGAACTCGTCCAGAACCCTGGTGGGCCCGAAGAAGTCACGCATGGTGGCCTCGTAACAGGCGAAGCCGATGACCTTCTTGTCCTTTTCGGCTATGAAACAGCTGACCGGCTGGCGCGAGAAGCACACGGTGCACTCTCCCAGATTGTGGCGGCCGGAGTATTTCTCCACGAACTCAAGGATCCCCACCATATCGGGAACCATGGCACGTCTGATGTTGACGCCCTCTTCTCTGGCGATCTTTGCTATGAGTGAGTTTGTAATCTCACGTGACGGAATCTGAAGAAGGTTCACAAGCATGTCCTGCATATCACACCTCCGAATTATCGAATGAACTGTAAAGGTCGTAGACCTTGAGCTTGGAGACGAACTCCTCAAGATCCACATCCTCAAAACAACTGAACAATATAGTTCTTCTCCCGTTGAGTGAGAAGAGACTGTCGCTGAATCTGCCTCTGATGTCACCTGCATCGGGCACAATGTAGAAAGCCGGCCGTTCCGTGGAAATCTCGATAGAGAAGACCTTGTTCCCCCCTTCCGTGGATTCCGAGACACTGAATTTCAGCTCAGGATCCCTGATTCCGGCTTCCTTGGGTCTGCACAGAAAAAGGGTCTCCTCCATGCCGGCAACGGATGCACACAGGTAGCAAGACGATGAATCGACTTCCGAAACCGGGAAATCAACCACCTCGAAGACCTCCATGCTCCGTACAGAGACATCGCATGTAGTGCTCCTTATGCAAGTTCCGTCAAAACCTATGACGGAGACTGTGCACGGGCCTTTGAATGAATCAGGTCCGTCGTTTGCGATGCGCACACAGACCCTGCCCTTTTCTATATACAACAAGGGTGCGACCGGGCTGAAGAAACGCCTTGCATCGTAATGCAGGGCCTTCCACTTTCCGCTGTACTCGATGCTGGACCAGGATGATACCGGCCAGACATCGTTGAACTGCCAATACAGCGTTCCCATGCAGTAAGGCATCAGGCTTCTCCACCAGGTGACGGCGGTCCTGATGGCATAGGACTGCTGGACCTGGCTGAGGTACAGCATGTGTTCGAAATCGCGCGGCCTGTGGAAATAGCGGCCGAACATCTCGTTGATTATCTCGTTGCCCTCGTCGTTCCTCTGATGGTGCTCCATCACGGGACTTTCAAGGAAAAGCTGGTCCGAAGGGGCAAAAGAGAGTACTTCACTCATTGAAGGAAAGCTTTGATAGCCGAACTCGGAACAGAATCTGGGCCTTACATCGTGGTAAGCCTCAAAGTCCTTGCGCTCGTGCCAGACCGTCCAGTAGTGCATGTCCCCGTTTCCGTCCGTGTGCCAGTTGTCCGAATAGTCGCCCGGACCCGCGCACGGACTTGAGGGCCAGTACGTCCTGGAGGGGTCCTCCTGAACAAGGATGTGGTCTATCCAGTTTACATAAAGCTTCTCATAATCTTTCAGATACAGGGAAAGGTTACTTCTTGTCTCCTCGTACCATCCCAGAGCTCCCAGGCACTCGTTGTTGCCGCACCACAGGGCAATTGAGGTTCTGGAGCAAAGTCTTCTGATCTGGTCGCGAAGCTCCTTCTCCACGCTTTCAAGGAACCAGTCCTCCGCAGGATAGGTGGAGCAGCTGAACATCAGATCGTGCCAGATGAGGATTCCGTACCTGTCGCAGGCATCGTAGAACTCCTCCTTCTCGTACCAGCCGCCGCCCCAGATGCGCACCATGTTCATGTTGGCATCACGCATGTTGCATATCATGCTGTCGTAGCGCTCCATGCACATGCGGCCGGGCCTGGCATCAAGAGGAATCCAGTTGGCGCCCTTGCAGAACACAGGCTTGCCGTTGACACAGACTGTAAGCTCCTTGCCGCCCATGGTTGTGTTGTTTCTGACCTCGATTGTCCTGAAGCCTATCTTCCTTGAAAGGACAAAACCTGCCATGGCAATCTCAACGTCATAGAGAACCTGCTCTCCGAATCCGTTGGGCCACCACAGCTTGACGTCCTCCGCGGGAATCTCCATGGATGCGTCAAACACGCAATCGCCTGTACTATATTTCACATCAACAGTCAATTCCTTTCCAGCACAGGAGATGCAAAGTGTCGTACCACCGTCGGCAAAGGCTGTGGCATAGACCTTGATATCCAGCTTCCAGTCCCCGGTTGCGCTGCGAACAGGAATTGCGGAGAAAGAGGAAACGAACAGGTCTTTGCACTCATAGAGCTCAATGCTCTCGTATATTCCCATGGTCTGAAGACACAGTCCCCAGTCCCATGCGGCGTTGCACTGGGCCTTTCTGACAAGGTTCCTGTTGGGCGAGTCGTATTTGTAGCGAGAGCATGGAACGGCGTGTTCCAGAGCCTCTGCGCGTCTGGAAGCGATCTTCTCCGAGGACGTGAATCTGAACTTGATGTCGTTCAACCCACTGACCAGGTATTCCGTCACATCCACGTAGTATATCCTGTGCTCGTTGTCAAAGGATGCAACCTGACTTCCGTTCAGAATAAGAGATGCGATGGTGTCCACCTTCTCAAGATGGAGGACATAGCGGCATCCCGAAGCAATTTCAAGATCGAATGAACGTGAGATGCTCCAGTCGCTCTTTCCAATGAACATGGTCTCAAGCTCGTTCTCCGCATAGTACGGATCAGGAACCACCATGGCCTCTATGAGCGCATCCTGAACGGATGTGGGCATGGTGATCTCAAACGAGCTGCCGTCCTTGATGCCGTAGTTGTTCTTTTCAGGAGAAAGAGCTATCAGAGACCAGTTTCCATCGAGGCAGATTCTTCTCATATGACAGGCACCTTCATCTTGCCCAGAGGCTTGCTTTCCCAACTTGCCGGGCTGCAGACAATGTTAAGCTTCCAGCAGAGGTCGCGGATGGCCTCTCGGCGGGCCAGGATCTTCTTCCAGTTCTTGTCATTGCCGAGGCACATGTTGTCCGCAAGGGCGAACGCACGAGGGAACATCATGTACTCGATCTCACGGCCGCTTCGCATCCTCTCAGTCCAGATGTTGCACTGGGCGCCCAGAACCAGCTTCTGCTTCTCAGGCGGAAGCTCGCTCATGAAAAGAT
Source organism: uncultured Spirochaetales bacterium (assembly GCA_902796335.1). GTDB lineage: Bacteria > Spirochaetota > Spirochaetia > Sphaerochaetales > Sphaerochaetaceae > UBA9732. The sequence goes on along the minus strand of CADBOI010000058.1, from coordinate 1,363 downwards.
CCACATCGAAGGTGTCCTTGACCGAATATGAACCCCACTGTCTGGGCTCGAAATCGTCATCGGTATAGCCTTTGTCGAAGTAAAGACCCTGCTGCGGGCAGAGAATAACTTCATGACCAAGAGCAGTAGCGGTCCTGGCTCCGTCAAAGCCGTGCCATGACATCACCACAACCGACTTGTCTATGGTGGGACACTCGACAACCTCGTCCCAGCCCATGGCACGTTTTCCGTAGGAGGCCACAAGGCGCGAGAGCCTCGATGTGAACCAGCCCTGGAGGTCGGATGCGTTCTCTATGTTGTTCTCCTTCATGACCTCAAGGCACTGCGGATTGTTCTCCCACTGCTCGTGCGGGCACTCGTCGCCGCCTATGTGGATGTAAGGCCCGGGGAATATGGAGGACAGCTTGGCGATCACCGCATCCAGGAAGGTCCAAAGCTCCTCGCTCGCCGGGTTGAGGACGTCCTTGAAGATGCCCCAGCGGCGCTCCACATTGAGGATGCGTCCGGTGCATCCGAAGATGGGATATGCGGCCAGAAGAGCCGTGGCATGGCCGGGAACGTCGATCTCGGGAATGACCGTCACACCGCGCTTTGTGCAGAAGCTAACGATCTCGCGCATGTCGTCGTCGGTGTACATGCCCTCGTAGAGGAACTTACCGTTGACGTACTCCTCGTTGTCGCGCTTGGTGGAGATCTGCTCGATGAGAGGATAGCCGTCGACCGGGAACCTCCAGCCCTGGTCCTCGGTGAGGTGCCACTGGAAGGTGTTGTAGCCGATCATGGCCATGAGGTTGATGATGCGTTTCAATTCATCCACAGGCACAAAATGCCTGCAGACATCTATCATGAAGCCCCTGTATGGACGTGCGGGGCTGAAGTAATCGAATTCACAAACGGGAAGCTTTCCGTCGAAGTAGACCTCAAGCTGCTTGAGATAACCCAGACCCAGTCTGATGTCATCGTCGCTGCCACCACTGACCGTAGCCACTCCTTCGGAGATATCCACGTGGTTGGCCTTTCCCGGGATTGTCCTGATATTGTCACCGATTACGGTGAGCTTTTCAAAACCTACACCCGTATTCTTGATCTGTGGGGTTAGGATTCTATCGATAAATCTTGTCATAATAACAATAAAAATTCAAAAAAGGCGGGTCCGAGAACCCGCCGTCATTATTCTTGCGAACAACTTACTTTCCAGCGAAGGCATGCCATGCGGCGTTGATTTCCTTGGCTGCCTGGTCGACTGTCTTCTTTCCGAGACCGATCTCTGCGAGAGCCTGGTTGATGACCTCGTAGACTGCCGGATCAAGGACACCGTCGATAACAGGAGTTGCAACCTGGATTCTGTTGTACCAGTCAGCTC
>CADBOI010000057.1 GCA_902796335.1 uncultured Spirochaetales bacterium | reverse complement strand
ATTTCCTGGATGGCGACCTTGTCTGTGTACATCCTCATGATTGTATGGGGTGCGAACAGGGCCATAGAGGCGAAGATGGCGGCGACGGTCATTATGCAGGTGAGCATCAAGCCGTAACTTCTGCAGACACCCTCCTCGTCCTGCGCTCCCCAGTACTGTGAGATGAACAGAACTCCTCCGCCGACAAAGCCCCAGAAACCCGCATACAGCAGATTGGTGTACTGGGCGCACAGACCAACCGCACCCACCTGGAGTTCTCCGAGACGGGCGATCATCATGGTGTCTATCATTACACCTGTGAATGTCAGCAGATTCTGCAGGGCAACCGGAATGGCTATCAGAGCGATGTTTTTCAGAAAACCACCCCAGTCAAATCCTTGCTTTAACTTGAGTTCCCCTTCCATAACAACCTTGAGAGTATATCAAAACGATTTTTCTTTCCAGCACCGGACGAACCACAGGATCCGCCAGAATCCGAAGCCCGAATCTAGAGCGTTGAATACGAGACTTTGACCTCTGCCTTGTACAGTCCGGGATCAAGAATCCTTTTGCCCTTCCAGTCAACATGGAAGGTTCCCAAAACAAGTTCGGCTCTTGTCTTTCCGGGATTGAAGACAACCTCGATCTTGTTGTTCTTGCCACCGGTGTGCTCAACAGCGACGTTCTCGTCCGATCCGGAGAATCCGGGAATGCTGATGTCAGGCTCAAGGGATGTGATGGGAACAGCATCCTTTTCAAGGACTGTGGCACCGGACAGCGCAAAGCCCTCTTTAGCGGTGGGATCGACATCTTCATACAGATGGAAACCGTCCGCCTCGATTTCGATGAAAAGGGTTGTACGGCTGTTGAGCGCCAGGATGTTCACCTCTTCCGTGGTCAGAAGAGAGAACGTGAAAGATCCGTCCCTTGTAAGGTCCAGATCGGTTATCAACGTGGCGTTTTCAGTGGTGGAAGCCATATAGGAAAAGCCGGTTGCAGCAAAGCCTATCGAGATGGAAGGAGTCACCCTTGCCGGCTCCATGACCATGGAAGCCACTGTTATGGTGACGGCATTGACCGGATCTGCGGCAAAAACAGCACCGATGACGGTCAGTAGTACTAATGTGAACAGGATTGCTCTTTTCATCTCCTTTTAAGAATATACTTTACGTCAGGCTTTGTAAATACGGGCGAGTTTTAATAAACATATCCGGAGCCGTCGCTTCACTTTTCTCAAGTTCTTTGGCCTTTCGGCCTCATTTCATTGTATATTTAAAGCAGGTGCTTTCCTTGCACCGCATCAACGGCCAGGAGGTCTCAAATGAAACGCTGCAGCATCATAATCCATAGCGTGAGCGGAAACTGCTTCATCATCGGTTCTTATCTGAAAGAGGCGCTGGAAAAGCGCAATGTAGATGTCAGATTCTACAGAGTGGAGGATCCAGATCTCCATATCTGGGCGAACAAGGAAGAGACCGCAAACGACTACTACGAGGAGATCATCAGCCTTCCTGTTGTAACACCTGAAAAGCTTCTGAAAAGCGACATGATCATATTCGGCTGTCCCACAGTCTTCGGCAACGTCTCTGCCGAGATGAAGACTTTCATCGACAGCACCGTGGCGATGTGCGAGGACCATGCCCTTGCCGACAAGTTCTTCGCATGCTTCACCTCGTGCAAGTATTCCCTCTGCGAGGGTTCAAGGGCTCTGGATGCCATGACGTTCTGGGCACAGGGCAACGGAATGATCCACATCCCGTTCGGAATCCACAAGGAGATGCCTTCCTGCCATCAGCCGGTACAGGGAATCGCACACCTCGAGGGCAAGGAGAGTCTGGTACGCCCGTCAACCCAGCTCGGTGAAGAAATCGAGATGTACGCGGAGAACCTCGCTTCCTATATCCAGGAGTGAATCAGCCTTCGGGCCAGATGAAATTCGAATTCAGATGAGTCTCGCCGTTGTCGATGAGAATGTCCTCGCCGGTGCATGATCTGTTGACGACGGTGAGGAAATAGCACCACTGCGCAATCTCCTCGGGCTCCGCCCACTTCTTAAGCGGCGTCAGGTCCATTATCTGCTTCCAGAGGAGAGGATCCTCCATGACGGGATTGTTCAGGGAAGTCCTGACCCCGCCCGGAGAGATGCTGTTGCACGTGGCACCGTACTTTGCAAGTCGGATGGCCACGTTGCGGGTATAGGCGAGGATTCCACCCTTCGAGGCACTGTAGTAAGGGAACTCGGCCCCTGTGTGGGCAGATGCCGAAGCGACCATCAGGACGCTTTTGATCGCACTTTGGAAGGCATACTTTTCCGTGACGTTTATCGTCCCTTTCAGGTTCACGTCAATGTCGTCCAGACCTTCGGCCCTCGTTTGCTGAACGCCTGCGCAGTTGACCAGAACCTCTACACCCTCCACTTTGGGAAGGCTTGACGGTTTGGCGATATCACATATGAAGTGCTCGTATTCTTCGGAGAAGACGGGAGACTCCAGGATGTCCAGACCTGTGACATGGTGTCCGTTCTCAAGGAAGAGCTCGACTACGGCGCGGCCTATTCCGCCGGAAGCTCCCGTTACCAAGACTTTCATGCTGCAGCCTCCTCGGCTTCCTTTCTAGCCCTGATCTTTTTGACAAGAGGCATCGTTAACATGGGAACGAATAAGGACTCGACAACCAGCTCTATCACCGTTCCGGAAAGGGCGGCGGTCAGGATGTCGTGCCATGCCATCTCATAGACGGAAAGACCCATGGGAGCAAAGGCAAGGCTCAAAAAGAGGATGTTGTCCACGAACTGTCCGATCAGCGTGGAAATGGCGGCTCTGAGGAAAAAGTAAGCCTTGTTGTCCGTTCCCCTGCGCTCCATGATGGTCTTGAACACATGGATGATGTGGACATTTACATAGTTTCCTACCCAGAAGGCTATCAAAGAAGCCAGAATTGTCCTGGGTCCGTTGGAGAAAACCATCTCGAAAGCCTGTGCCTGATCCTGATATGACGTCAATGTAGGAATGGCAACAATCAACCTTCCCAAAAGCATTATGACGAAAGCGACAACTGCAGCGAACGTGACGAGGACAACGGTCTTCCTCTTGCCCCAGACCTCCACTATTACATTCGAGATCAGGAAGACTCCCCAGCTGATCAGAAGGCCACCGTCACAGATTATCATGGAGGTCCCGAAGCTCAGGGCCTTCATTGCAAAGATGTTCATCATCACCGCAATGACGACATACAATACCGACAGTCCTGTCAGGCATTCCTGAGATGTCAATTGTCGCTTTTCTTTCATGGTTTCCCTATACCATTTCAGAAGCCGCTTTGTAAACAGTATCCACCAAAGGTTCTATGTTGCAGACATCCACGCTTGAGAATGCAAGGCGGATATGGTGCTCGTCCGAGCGGATTATTCCGGTCTGGTAAACGTCCAGCAGGTAGTTCCTGAGCTCCTCGGCATTGCACTGGCACCAGAAGGACATGAAATATCCGCTGTTGAACGGAAGTGCCTTCAGGCAGGTCTCGTCCTTGTGCTTCTCCAGGGCTTTCTTCAGTGCGAAGTAGCGCTCGCCTATCTTCTTCACGCCGGCTTCCTTGTCCTTATGGTGGCTTGGGTCGGCCATTGCCTTGAGCAGGATCTGCTGGCCGGGCATGGTGCAGCTTGAGAGGTTGCCTCTGAGGGCACCCATCGTCTTCTGTACCAGAGCATCGAGCTGACCTTCGGAAAGACCCTTTCCGCCATATGTGATGAAGGCGACACGGAAACCCCAGACCATCTCTTCCTTGGTTGCGGCATCGCACTTGATGGCAAGGATGTTCTCGTGCAGATCACAGGCCTTTGCAAAGAGGCTCTGATGGCAGGGAACGTCGTCGAAGAACAGGCCGAAATATGCATCGTCGGTGACCAGGGCAATCTTCTTGCCCTTCTCCGCATGCTTCTTAAGGACGGCGATGATCTCATCGGACTCCTTGTCCGTCGGAGTGTAGCCGGTGGGATTGTTCGGGAAGTTCAGGATGACCATCACAGTGTCGTCAGCCGAGGCGATTGCCTGGTCAAGTCCTTTGACGTTGAATCCGTCTCCGCTGAAGATCGGGAACAGGATCTTGTTGGCCTGTCTCTGCTCGTCCAGGATCAGGTTGTAGTTCTCCCAGTACATGTCGGGAAGCACGACGTCTCCGCCGATTTCCAAAAACAGTGAGCAGACAAGGCTCAGACAGTGGGTCAGACCGCCTGCAACAACAGGAAGTGATGTCGTCTTTCCCTTGAGAAGCGGGTTCTTGAAGTACATGTCATCCTTCCACTGCTTTCTCAGGGCTGCAACTCCTCCCATCGGAGCATAGGGGAAGATCTCCGAAGCCTGCATGGTGTCGGCGAACTGGGCCTTCATTGCAGGAATGTACATGGCAGAACCGTTCTCCAGGGCAACGCCGATCGTGGCATTGTATCTGGAGGCCTTCTGCTTGGCATCTGCGGACTGGACGATGATTCCCTTCGGAACATACATCCTGAGACCGTAATCGGAAAGAAGCTCAAAAGCACTTGTGTCTTTGAGAATTTCGTTGAGCATGACTGCAAGATCGTGCATTCTTTTCCCCCTTTGTATTCAGAACAGAAGTCCCTGATCGAGTTCCACGGGACGTCTGTTGTCGGCAAGGACCCTGGCCATGTAGGCCCTGTCCAGTTCCAGATCGTTTACTATGCGTATGAGAAGGTCCTCGGAAACCAGGTTCTGCTCATTGAACAGGAACATGAGCGCCTTCTCCGCGATGTACTGAGGTTTCAAGGAGTTCATATAGACCTCCTCGTTCGGATCATCCTTGTAGCGGGATGATATGTTCTTGTAAAGCTGACTGCGCTTTATGGTGTACTTGAGGTTCTCTATCTCGGTCCGGAGCTTCTTGACGTTCCCCTTGCTGGCCTCCTCTGCCATTGGCTTGAGAGAGAAGAATGTGTACTCCTTTCCGGGAAGGAAATGATGCTCGTCGCAGCGTGATGCGTAGTTCGGGCTCTCCGATCCGGTCTTGCTGCTGTCTCCGCCAACAACGATCAGCGGGTCGAAATACAGGGCCGGACACTCACAGCCGTCCACCGTGTAGTAGCGGTACGTGTAGAACGCGTCGCGGATGCAGTCCGCATGCTCGCAGTAAGCCGTCAGCGGAATCACATCGGTAGCCATGTCCAGCATCAGCCTTGCGGACGAGTTGAAGATGTCCCGCCTGAAATTCAGAATCAGCGTGGGGAAGATGAACATCACCCCTCTCTCCACGCTCTGGTTTCGCACGACATAGGCAAGGCGCTCGTCAAAGAACGAGGCCTCATCGATAATGTACGTGCCCACGGTGGGATTGTCCGCAATCACCTTCTCCAGGTCGAACGAGTCCCTGATACGGGCGATGTTCTCTCCGCACCTGACATAGCCGCTGCGGTATGCCAGAGCATCCTCCGGATATTCGGTGAACCTGATCCCGTCGATGAAACTTCTGATGAAGAAGACCTTGCGCCTGTCCACCTCCCCTGT
>CADBOI010000056.1 GCA_902796335.1 uncultured Spirochaetales bacterium | reverse complement strand
TGGTTTCGTTCCTTCTGATCCTGCTTCTGATTCTTCTCATTGTCAGATTCTTTCTGGGGCGCAGCACCACTCCCGGAGCCGACAACCTGATCAATTCCATAGACCCCATCCTGGATGCTCCGGTCGGCAGGGTATACAAAATCTTTTTCCGCAAGACGAGGGTCGATGACCAGAAGCTGGTGCTTACTTCCATCATCTTCTACGCTGTGATTTACTTTGCCCTCAAGTTCGGAATCCAGGCTCTTGTAAAATTCCTCATCAAGCTCTGAACAGGTGAAAAATGTTCGTAGTCGAGCTGAAACAGGACATCAAAACACTCACCGGCGTTGGAAAGAAATCCGGAGAGGACTATGCCAATCTGGGCATAGAGACCATTGGTGATCTTGTTCAGATGACTCCCCGCGGCTACGAGGACAGAAGCCACAGGATCTGCATAGGACGCCAGAACAGTGATGACGGAAACTGGACCAACACCTTTGTAAGGGTCGAGAGTGTCAGCGAGTTCGGAGCCGGGCGCAAGAACGTCAAGATCATTGTCAGGGATACCGAGAACAATCAGAAAGCCTTCCTGATGGGGTTCAACAGGACGTACCTGTCCAAGACCGTTTTCCCGGGAAGCTTCTATCATCTCTATGCCAACGTCACCCCATATGGAACAGGGCTGACCGCATCCCAGTTCGAACTTAAACCGGTACGCGAGGACGACCTTATGGTTGCCGGCGACATGCTGCTTGACCAGGGAATACTTCCTGTCTATGCCCTGAGCGGAAGCCTTACACAGAAATCCCTGAGACGGGACGTCAAGGCCGTGCTTTCTTCGATAGGCCACATAGATGACGAGATTCCACAGTCCATCATGGAAAAGTACCGGCTTATGCCGCTGGACACTGCGTTCAGGGAAATCCACTTTCCGACATCCGACAAAAGCCTTGTCGAAGCCAGAAGGACGCTGGCTTTCCGAGAGGTTTTTTACCTCCAGCTAGAGGCCAAAAGGCGACCTCCGGTGGAGAGAAAACGGCAGGCGATTTCCAGCCGTGTCTACGATGCCGAGAAGCGCTTCATAGAGCATCTTCCGTTTGTCCTGACCGATGACCAGGTCAAGGTTCTTGATGAGATCCGCAAGGACATGAGCGGCTCGGAAAGCATGAACCGTCTACTTCAGGGCGACGTCGGTTCGGGAAAGACCCTTGTCGCATGGGTTTCCGCCCTTCATGCAATCTGTGACGGTGCCCAGGTGGCGTTCATGGCTCCGACCGAGCTTCTGGCCCGTCAGCATGCCCAGGTTGCCGATGCCCTTTTCCGGGACAGCGGCATTTCCGTTGCCTTTCTCAACGGAGAAGTCCATGGAAAACCCCGACAGGCACTGCTGGATCAGCTGAAGGCGGGAAACATCGACCTCCTGATAGGGACGCATGCCCTGTTCTCCAAGGACGTGGAGTACAGGAACCTCAGGTATGTGATCATAGACGAGCAGCACCGTTTCGGAGTCGAGCAGAGAAGGGCTCTGTTCGAGAAGGGAATCGAGCCGGATGTCCTTCTGATGACGGCAACACCAATTCCCAGGACCCTGGCACTGACGGTTTTCGGCAATCTGAATGTCTCGACGATAAAGACCATGCCCAAGGGAAGGCTTCCCGTCATAACATATCTTGTGGACGATTCCAAACGGGACAAGATGTACGATGCGGTGGGAGTGGAGATGAAACGGGGTCATCAGGCCTACTTCGTCTACCCCAGAATCGATGACGAGGGCAATTCCGACCTGCGAGACGTAGAGAGCATGTACCGCTTCCTGTCACAGGAGAAGTATCCCTCGTTCCGCGGAACCCTTATCCACAGCCGTCTTCCCGAAGACGACAAGATCAGGATTCTCAATGATTTTGCCGCAGGGAAACTGGACTATCTGGTCTCCACCTCCGTTGTCGAGGTCGGGATCGATGTCCCGAATGCCACCTGCATGGTTGTGGAGCACAGCGAGAATTTCGGTCTGTCGGCTCTTCACCAGCTGCGCGGGCGAGTCGGAAGAAGTTCGTTACAGAGCTGGTGCTTTCTGGCCTATGAGAAAACCATCACAGAGGATGGAAAGAAAAGGCTCTCCGTTCTCAGACGCACCAACGACGGTTTCGAGATTGCGGAGGAGGACCTCAAGATCCGAGGTCCCGGAGAACTGTCCGGTCTGAGACAGAGCGGATTCCTGCATCTGAAGTATGCGGACCTGGAGAAGGATGTCTCCATGATGGCCACAGCCCGTGACGAGGTGGATGCGATCCTTTCAAAGGATCCGGGTCTCATCAGCCTTGAGAACTCGGTGATAAGGCAGGTTCTGGCCCTGAGCTGATTTTTTTGTGTGGTTTTGTTTTTTTCTCTACATCTTCGGTATTTACGGTGCCATAATGACAATTGTCGGAGGGGTGCCGAAATGATGAGTTATGAGAACAATCTGCAGATGAACATGGTTCTTACCGGGCTTGAAGAGGGAGAGAGAAGGGGCCGCATGAAGGCCCTCAGGGATGTGGCATACCACATGTCAGACCTGGGAGTGGACATAGACACCATAGCGAAATACCTGAACCTCAGCATCATGCAACTGCGCTATCTGGTCAACTGCACCGACTGGGACGTGGAAAGCTGCACCACCACTGCCTGTCGCATCAATGAACCGGTGTACAAGAAATAGAGCTTTCTTGAAAAGTCGTGGAAGGGTGTTCTGCCGGCCTGGATTCCTCGTCTGGATTCCCCCGTTGTTGAAAAAACACCCTTCGGGTGATATTCTAGATTCATGCTGGAACAAAGCGAACTTTTTGACCTCACCAAAAAGCATCTCACGGGACGTCTTGTAACATCGACGGTATCCTCCGGAACCATTGAGAACATAACAATGCCGAGCGAGAACGAGTTCAAGCACATGCTTGTCCTCAGTGCCGCGGACTTCGGAGAGAACGGATGTCTTGAAGTCATGGACGACCGGTTCCCGTTCTTTTCCTCCGAAAAGATAGATTTCAAGGGGCAGCCTGTTCTGGCCGTGTTCGGATACGACACCGAGGATCTTGAGCTTTTCTGCAAGGAACTCCAGATCTCCTATAGGATCAAACCGGATTCAGAGGACTACAACGGAACACTCTATGGAGATCCCTTCATATGGTCCTCTGGCAATACCGACGAGTACTTCACTCCGCAGGCAAAGACCTACAAGTCCCATTTCGAAGTCTCTCCGTTCTCCAACAGGATGCTTGGAGACCAGAGAGTTTACGCGGTCAAGATTGACGGACAGTTCCACATCAGGATCGCTACGCAATGGCCGATCCACGTTAGAAAAAGCGTCGCCAAGGCCCTCGGCTGCAGACTTGAAGATGTCATCCTTTATCCCCAGCCATACTATGCACCATATGACCAGCTGATAATCACGCCGTCTGTTCTGGCCTGCATCGCAGCCCTTGCGGCCGAGAAATCAGGAGAACTGGTCCAGCTGTCCAGTCCGATGGTTTCCTGGCAGCCAAGGATAACGATCGAGCATGAGACTGCCTATCTTCAGGATGGAACACCTCTTGCGGACAGGGCTGAGTGCACAGTGGATCTGGGAGCCTTTCCGTTCTTCACTACCGAGGTCTTCCACAACATTCTTGCAGGACTTGTTCCCGTCTATCCGATCAAGGCGGCCGACGTCATCATAAAGATAATCAGAAGCTCGTCCCCTCCGGCAAACTTCTTCGGAGACCTTGGCTTCTCGATGGCTCTTGCCGGAACCGAGAACCATTTCTCCCAGCTTGCATCCTCTTTGGGAATTCAGCCGGGAATCTGGAGACTGAACAACGTCAAGGACATGGACCACAAGACCGTGCGGGTAAGCGACAGCGTCAAGCTGAGCTCAGACCTTGAAAGACTCTCAGGTTCGATCAAGACCCTTCTTGAGGAATCCTGGTACTCCAGAAAGTACGCTTCAAACTCCCAGAAGCGCATTACCGCAATGAAGATGAACCCCATTGTGAACTACTCAAGGGGCATCGGAATTGCTTCCGGCGAAGGCGTCATGGGATTCTCGCAGCAGTTCAACGCAAGCGCAGACTATTCTCTCTCGATGACAATGAACGAGAACCAGAAACTCACCGTGAACACCGGCATGCATGCGGACAAATCGGTTCTGGGAATCTGGAAGGATGTGATAAGGCAGTTCATCGACATCCCTGCGGAGGACATCGAGTTCCTGGACATAAACTCTCCGGACATAGTCGATATCGGACCGAGCACACTCTCAAGGAAGATGGGTATTGTCGCATCCCTTCTGATCAGGGCCTGCTCGGAGCTGTCCAGAAAGATCACTTTCTCGAGGCTTCCCATCACAGTCACCACGGAGTATGAGGCGGAGCTGTCAGATCCGTTCTATTTCACCTCCTGCATAGGAGCGGTTGTGATAGACCTGCATATCGACACCGTCATGCTTTCCCCTGTGATCGACAACGTATGGGCGAACTTCCATCTCGGACATGTATTTGACATGGACAAGCTTCAGAACAAGGCCCGCCATACGGTAACGACCGTTCTTTCGGATATCTGCCCCAGGTCTTCGGAAAACTGCAACATAGAGATTCGGATTGACCAGGACGGATCCTTCACAGGTTCATCGCTCACGGCCGGAATCAGGGGCCTGACCACAGCGGCGCTTGTCGGGGCACTTTCCCAGGCTTTGGGACATCCGATACACAAGATTCCCGTCACCAGTGACGACATCCTTGCAATAGCCAGCAACCAGACATTCGGAGGAGACAAGTACTTCTCGGAGAACGGAGGTGACAAATGAGACTGAACTGCAACATCAACGGCTCACAGTATTCTCTGGTGGTCAACTCCGACAAACCGTTAAGCGTTATCCTCAGGGAGCAGGTCCTCGCTTTTGCAGAGAACTCGCAGTGTCAGGGCGCACAGTGTGGAAACTGTCTTGTGCTCATTAACGGCAGTGCGGCCCTGAGTTGCCTTATTCCCGCATTCAAGCTCAACGGTGCAAGTATCCTGACGTTCGAAGGTTTCCAGAAGACAAGGTTCTGCCATGACATCGAGCGGGCGTATGCGGATATCGGAAACCAGCCCTGTCCGCAGTGCTATCCTTCCAAGACAATCATCATCGAGTCGATACTGAACAAAATCGATAAAGAGAACCAGAGCAGAATCAGCGGATTCAGAATCGGATCCGGCGGACATCCGGAGCTTTCGCAGAACCAGCAGAATGACTCCTCAGCGAACGAGCAGGCCGCCAGAAGCAGAAGCGGAACGGGATCCATCAGTTCCGAACTCATTGCACAGGAGATGGCGATGAGCAGCTGTCAGTGCATAGAGCTCTCCGACCTGGAGAAAATCATCAATCTTGCCTATAAATACAGGAGCAGACGCCGTGCCAGAAGGTCTTAGATCACCCACAGTTTTCACTCCGAAATCCATCAGTGAAGCAGTTGCCTTCAAATTCAGGAATCCGAATGCAAGATTCTGGGCCGGTGGCACGTATATCATGAGTCGCCCTGGTTTTTATCCGAATCCGAGCCAACGGGACATCATTTCCCTTGAAGGAATCCAGGATCTTACCAGAATCTATCATGCCGACCGCTATCTTGAAGCCGGTGCCATGGTTACGATCCAGCAACTTCTGACCATGGGAAGTTTCATGTTCTCCAAGGAGCTGAACAATGCGATAAACTCGATCGGAAGCTCTGTGATCAGAAACCAGGCGACCATCGGCGGAGCTCTTTGTACAAGCGACATGAGGTTCTCGCTGAGCTGCATTCTTGCAACCATGAATGCCCAGGTGGAAATCAGGATGGTCTCGAAGTCCGCAAACTCGAGATGGATTCCTGTCTCCAAGCTCTATGACAGAAAAGGCATTTTCCTTTTCTCGGAAAGCGCCCTTGTGACCAGGGTGAGGATTCCGACCGATGTCACTTCCCAGTACCAGTTCATTTCAAGGACCCTGGATTCTCCGATGCACAATCCTTCGGAGTCCGTGATCTTCGGACTGCAGTACTCGATCAACCAGGGAAGCATTGCAACGCCGAATCTGTGCATAGCGCTGCCGGATTCCTGCTTCTACATGTCCCAGGATTTCGACAACCTGCTTTCTACATTGAGCTTTCCGATCACTCAGGAGAAGGCAAGCAGGATATCAAAACGTCTGGCATCCGACCTGAAACAATCGGTTAGGCAGAATGCAAGCCCGCTTCAGATTGAGAGGGCTGCAAGGTTGCTCGATGTCGTGCTCAACGAAATCAATACCAACTATCTGGCAGGCTGATCATGCTGACGATGAGAATCACGGGAGGCAAATACTGCGGCCGCAGGGTCATAATCCCAACCGGCGAGCTTGAGATCAGGCCGGCCATGGACAGAATGAGGGAATCTCTCTTCTCTATCCTGGGACCGCTTGACGGGGCCTCTTTCTGTGACCTTTTCTCCGGCAGCGGCTGCGTGGGGCTGGAGGCAGCCTCACGGGGTGCCACAACAGTCCACCTTGTTGAAATGGACAAGGCAAAGAGGGACATAATGGAAAAGAACATCTCCTGGGCGCAGGAGGACTGCGAGATAAAGATTTTCTTCTCCAATGTCCTGAAATTCATTCCAACCGCACAAATGCAGTATGAAATCGTCTATGCAGACCCTCCTTTTCCTATGGGAAACAAAATCCAGATTGCCCAGCTTGTTGACAGAAGGCATTGCGTTCAGCCTGACGGCCTGTTCATTATCCATATTCCGGCTGTGGAGGAAAACCAGTGGCCGGAGGAAATCGGAGACCTGAAACTGTATGATACCCGCAAGTACGGCCGCAACATGATCAAGTTCTACAGAAACACAAGCCAGAGCGGTCTTTCCCGTCAGGAGAGCTGACCGGTTTTAATGCCGGTTTTTCATTACATTGAAAAAGACACAACGGTGGAATCCTGACCGGATTTGTTATAATATTTGGCTATGGATTATCTAAGCAGGGCAAGGGAGCTTTCGAAGCTTCTTACGGAATACCAAAGGGCCTATTACGTAACAGGCAGGGCAATTGTCTCGGACATGGAATATGACAGGCTCTTTGACGAGCTTCTGCTTCTTGAGAAGGAACATCCTGAGATCAGAACCCCGGATTCTCCCACTCAGAGGGTGGGAAGCGACCTTTCTTCCGATTTCCCCGAGGTCCGGCATTCCATTCCCGTCCTGAGCCTGGACAAGGCATACAGCGACTCGGAGATCCTGGCATGGATCCGCAAGACCATGAAGAATACGGAGCAGGAGCTTTCGTTCGTCCTTGAGGAGAAACTGGACGGGTTCTCGATCGTGCTCTACTACGAAAAGGGTGTCCTTTCCCGCGCGGTCACCCGTGGAAACGGGTCTGTGGGAAACGATGTCACGGCAAACGTGAAGACGATCTATGCGGTTCCGCTCAGGCTGACAGAGCCTGTGGATATCGCCGTGCGCGGCGAGGTCTTTCTGAAAAAGTCCGAGTTCGAGAGAATCAACGCCACGTTGATGGAGCCATATGCCAACCCGCGCAACCTTGCAGCAGGAACCATCAGGCGCAACAAGAGCAGCGAGACTGCACAGGTTCCTCTTTCAATCTACGTCTACGAAGGTTTCTGGTCGGAAAGCCAGGGCTTCACAGACCATATCCAGATTCTCAGCCGGCTGAAGGCCCTGGGCTTTGCCGTGGACCCGCACCTCTCGTTCTTCTGCAGGACACAGGAGGAGGCGAAACGACGGCTTGAGGAGGCTTCTCTGGAGGGAAGAGCCGGAAGCTTCGACGACATCCCCGCAGCCATAGTTGACTACACGAAGGCCCGTGCGGATCTGCCGTACGAAATAGACGGTCTTGTGGTCAAGGTGAACGAGCTGTCCACAAGGGACGAGCTCGGGTACACGGAGCACCATCCCAGATGGGCCATTGCCTACAAGTTCGAGGCGCCTCAGGCCCAGACCCAGATCATGGACATAGATGTCCAGGTGGGAAGGACCGGACGCATTACACCGATGGCCAGAATCAGGGAGACACAGCTTTCCGGAAGCACGATCAGAAACATAACGCTGCACAACCAGGACTATGTGAACGAGCTGGAGCTTGCCATCGGAGATACCGTGGCGATTTCCAAGAGGGGGGATGTGATTCCCGCCGTGGAGAGCGTCATCGAGAAGAACGACCTTGGAAACACCACCTGGAAGATGCCCAAGACCTGTCCCGTCTGCAAAGCGGAACTTGTTGTAAGGGGAGCGCACCACTTCTGCCCGAACCACGACTGTCCTGCACAGGTTAAGGGAAGGCTTTCCTTCTTCTGCGCGAAGGGACAGATGGACATAGAGGGCCTCGGTCCCAAAACCATCGAGACTTTGTATGAAAACGGATTTGTCAGAAGCATCGGTGAGCTGTACTCCTTTGACTTCAACAGGCTTAAGGCCTTGGAAGGATTCGGAGGCTCCGAGGGAAAGAAGATCGAGAGCATGAAAATGGCGATCGAGCAGAGCCGGAAGACTCCGTTCAGAAGTGTCCTGGTCTCCCTTGGGATTCCGGAGTTCGGAAGGAAGGCTGTGGATCTGGTCTGCGACGCGGGATACGATGACATGGACAAGCTTCTGGACCTTGCGGACCGACATGACACGGAGGCTCTGTCTGCAATCCATGGAATCGGAGAAGTAACTGCAAATCTCATTATCGATGGCCTTAATTCTGAAGAAATCCGGATTTTAGTTGAAGATCTGCGCAAAGCAGGACTTCGTATGCAGGATGAAAAAGATGAAGGTCCCGTTCTTGAGCAGATCTTCAAAGGCCAGAGCTGGTGTGTGACGGGGTCGTTCGAGAACTTCAATCCAAGAAGCAAGGCCATGGACGAGATAAAGCGTCGTGGCGGAACCGAGGTTTCCGGAGTGTCCCGGAAGACAAGCTGCCTGCTTGCGGGAAGCGGTGCCGGAAGCAAGATGGAGAAGGCAAGGGAATTCGGAGTAAGAATAGTGACGGAGGAAGAGTTCCTCAGGATGATCGGTTCTTCTGAAGCAAAGGAAGAGGACAAGGCGGAGGAACAGCCCGGGCTGTTCTGACGGAGGTGTTATGGACAATGTGAATCTTAAAGTGAAGCTGTACCTCGAGGGCAACGGAGACAAGTTCATGGGAATCGGGGTCCTCTGGCTTCTTGAGAAGGTGAAGTCCTGCGGATCCCTGAGGTCCGCAGCGGAGGAGATGGGCATCTCCTATTCCAAGGCATTCAGGATGGTCCGCAATCTGGAGGCCGCCATAGGTGTGGATGTCCTGGAAAGAAGACGGGGCGGCATGGAACGGTCGGGAGCCAAGCTGACTCCTTTCGGAGAGGAGTTCATTGTCCTGTACGACAGCTTCCAGAAAGAATGCAAGAATCTTTTGGATAAACCGTTCTCCGAGTTCTCCGAAAAGCTGGATTCCCTTATCTGCAAAAACAAAAACGGCTGATTTTCTGAATTTTGTCATTCAAGGTATCTTGTTAACTTAAAACAAGTTGTAAAAATTGATTCTTGCAATTCGCAAAATTCTTCAACTTTTTTCGAAAAACGTATTGCGTTTTTTTCTGATATGGAGTATTCCTTAGGCCGTGAGATGAAAAATCTCAACCTCCTTTTGTTCCCCCATGGTTTGACCTCCTTTTCCCCATGGGGTTTTTTATTGCCCAAATTCCTGAATGAAAACTGCATATGTGATTTTCTAAAAATGCAAATAATTGCAGTAAGGCTGTTTACAATGCTTCATTTTTGCATATTGTCGCGGTTTTTTCAGAATTCAACTTGTACTTAATTGCATATTTCATGTATATTGTGGATGCAAACAAAAGCGAGGAAGGACATGAAACAGCGTTACAACAGACTGACGGTCATCAAGGATCTGATCAAAAAGAACAGGATAGACAACCAGGATACTCTTCTCAGCCTTCTGAAGGATGAGGGATTCATCGTCACCCAGGCGACACTTTCCAGGGACCTGAAGATGCTGAAAGTCGGAAAAATCTCCGACGGCTGGAGCGGTTACTACTACTCACTTCCCGACAATGACCTTGTCGCTGAATCGGAAAAGAGCTACATCCAGGATGTCCGCCGCGGTGTTGTTTCCATGGAGTTCAGCGGAAATATCGGTGTCATCAAGACACGTGAAGGCCATGCCAACAGCGTTGCCGTCGGTCTCGAGGCCCTTGGACTTCCCGAAATCCTGGGCACTCTGGCCGGAGACGACACCATCATGGTGATTCTGCGCGAGGGAATGACAAAAGAGGATCTCCAGGAGAGCTTCAAGACCCGCATCCCCGAGATTGACGACTAATATCCCCGTAATTCTCTGATATTTATTGTTTACAAATTCTCTTTGTTCTATATTTAAAGTGGAAACCCATGTGGTAATGGAGGGCAAAGTGATCAACTACAAAGATCTTGACGGAACCGAAAACTTCGCAAAACTCAAGGCTGCCAGACCTTTTGACATCAAGAGAAAACTCAATGCAAAGCGCATTGACGGCGCAACAATAAAAGAGGCCGGCTCGCTTGTCTACAACTATGGTGCAATGCCGGTTGACGATGAAACCATCGACGTTCTTCAGGCTCTTGCCGATGAGCAGCAGCTCATTGAGAAATACAAGGCTCTGCTGGGCGGAGAGGTCATGAATACCGGAGAGAAGAGGCTTGTCCTCCATCAGCTTACACGTGGAAGAGCCCTCGATGGCCTGAAAGTGGTGGCTGACGGCGTGGAGAAGGGCGAGTTCTACGAGAACGAGCTCAGAAAGATCAAAGACTTCTCCGAGAAGGTCAGAAACGGACAGATCAAGGGATCCACTGGAAAGGAAATCAAGACTGTCGTTCAGATCGGAATCGGAGGCTCGGATCTGGGACCCAGAGCCCTCTGCTATGCACTGAACCTCATCGGAGAGAAGGATGGATGCACAAAGAAACTCGAGGCCCGCTTCATCTCGAACGTGGACCCGGACGATGCATGTGCCGTCCTTCAGGGCTTGGATCTTGAGAGCACACTCTTCATCCTGGTTTCAAAAAGCGGAACCACTCAGGAGACCCTCGCCAACCGCGACCTGGTCTTCAAGGTGATGGAGAAGAGCGGAATCAAGGGCCTTGTCCCGCAGAAGCACGTTGTTGCTGTCACAAGCAACACAAGCCCGCTTGCAAACAACCCGGACATCCTCGCCGTGTTCTTCATGGACGACTATATCGGAGGCCGCTATTCGGCAACCAGCCCGGTTGGCGGAGTCATTCTCTCACTGACATACGGTTTCGATGTGTTCAGGCAGATTCTTGACGGCGCCCATGCCGAGGACAAGGCTGCCCTTGAGAAGGACATCAGGAAGAACGGAACACTCATGGATGCGATGATCGGAGTGTATCTGAGAAACGTCCTTGGCTATCCCTACACAGCGGTTCTTCCTTATAGCCAGAGCCTTCACAGAATGCCGGCCCACTTCCAGCAGCTGGACATGGAGTCCAACGGAAAGCATGTGAACCGCTTTGGAAAGGTCCTCGACTATCAGACCGGACCGGTCATCTTCGGTGAGCCGGGTACGAACGGACAGCACTCGTTCTATCAGCTCCTGCATCAGGGAACCGACATTGTCCCGATGCAGTTCATCGGATTCAGGGAGAAGGAGGGAAACCTCGATGCGGAGAACGGCGGTTCCACCAGCCAGACAAAGCTCAAGGCCAACCTTGTTGCACAGATAGTCGCATTCGCATGCGGACGTGACAACGCCGAGAACCCGAACAAGGCATTCGAGGGGTCAAGACCTTCCAGCGTGCTTGTTGCGGACAGGCTCACTCCGTTTGCACTGGGTTCCATCCTTGCCCATTTCGAGAACAAGGTAATGTTCCAGGGCTTCGTCTGGAACATCAACAGCTTCGACCAGGAAGGCGTCCAGCTCGGAAAGATCCTCGCAAAGAAGGTTCTTGCCGGCTGCGAGGGCGATGAGAACCTCATGGCTTACTCAAAGCTTCTGGGAATTGATTTCTGAAATTCAAGCATTATTTGAAAGGAGATATTTCAAATGGTTATCGGTATTATTATTGCAGTTGTCGTCATCATTCTTCTGCTTGTCATCTCGACATACAATTCATGTGTCAGACTGAAGAACCAGGGCGAGGAAGCCTATGCCCAGATCGATGCTCACCTGAAGCAGCGCTATGACCTGATCCCGAATCTCGTCGAGACTGTCAAAGGATACGCCAAGCACGAGGAGAAAACCCTCACGGCCGTGATCGAGGCCAGAAACAAAGCCATGAGCACTTCCGGAGTTGCCGAGAAGGATCAGGCAGACAAGGCTTTCGAGGGAACTCTCAAATCCCTGTTCGCTCTTTCAGAGGCTTATCCCGAGCTCAAGGCAAACGAGAACTTCAAGGATCTTCAGAACCAGCTCTCAAGGCTTGAGACAGAGATTCTCCAGGCCAGAAAGTACTACAACGGCGTGGTCAAGACATTCAACACCAAGATCGAGACCTTCCCGACCTCTCTCATTGTCGGTATGTTCGGCGGCAAGTTCACCAGAATGACCTATCTTGAGATCTCCGAGGCCGAGAGACAGAACGTCAAGGTCCAGTTCTGAAAGAGATGAAACGAACCGTAATTTCAATTCTTGTTCTTGTTTTCTGCATGTCCTTCGCGTTTGCCGCGACGGACTACTACATCAAGAACATGGATGTAAACATCACAGTGGGCAACAATGCCGTGCACCGCATAGTGGAGACCATCGATGTCTATTTCGAAGGTCCCCACCACGGCATTGTGCGTGAGATTCCCCTTGATTACACGGACTACAACAACAAGACCGTTGCCAAGGTCCGGAATCTCGCATGCTCCGATGATTATGAAACTGATCAGGACAACGGCTATCTTGTCATGAAGATCGGATCCTCCAGCAAAGTCCTCACCGGAGATGTCAGATATGTCATCTCGTACGACTATGACCTTGGAGCCGATTTCAACGACGGCTACGACCTGTTCTACATGAACATCATCGGAACCGAATGGGAGTGCCCGATCAACAATGCGACGTTCACCATCACTCTTCCGTATGTGGAGAGCGAGGCCTTCGCATCTGCAGAGGCATTCTTCGACTACATCTTTGAACACACCTACTTCACCAGCGGAAGCTACGGCTACACCGGGAGCAACCTCGAGGCAACGCTCGGGCAGCTGGACAACGGAGACCTTCTGATCGAAGGAACGGCCGAAGGCCTGCACAGCTACGAGGGCATCACCGTCAAGATCGATCTTCCGGAGAACTGGTACACCGGTGCCCGTATCCCATGGGATTTCAGACCTGTGATGAATTATTTCAGCCCTGTCGTCGGCATTCTTCTTGCCGTCCTGGCCATTGTGATCTGGGCCATTTTCGGAAAGGATGCAACCCCGATCATCGTCGCCAGATTCGAGGCTCCGGAAGGATTCTCGCCTCTGCAGGTGGGATACGTTGCGGACAACAACGTCGATGACAAGGACGTGATCTCCATGCTTTTCTACTGGGCGGACCAGGGACTTCTGAGCATAGAGGAGAAGAAGAACAACAAGTACGAGTTCACAAAGCTCAGGGACATAATGGACTATGCCGTTGAAAGCGGCAGGAACATCCCAGAGTTCGAGAGAACCCTCTTCAACGGCTTCTTCAAGAGATGCAGCGTAGGGGACAAGGTCACATTCAAGGATCTTGAGAAGAACAACTTCTACGAGACAATCCAGAAGACAAAGGCTTCCACAAAGGGCTTCTTTGTGAAGGAACGTTCACTTGAGGACTTTAAGAGCAAGGCTCTGTCGGTACTCATGTCGATTCTTTCCCTGATTCCGCTGGTATTCGGAACCCTGAGGATAGGGTTGTTCGAGAACAGCCAGGGAGAGTTTCTGTTCTACATGGTCGCCTGCATGGGCGTTTTCTTCCTGAACCTTGTGTCTTTCAGCACTCTGCTTTCCAAGTGGTATGTCCGCAGGTCCAATTTCTTTGCCATACTGGTAAGGGCCATCATCCCTGTGCTGGGTGTAGCTCTTCTCTGTCTGACGGAAGCTGTGGTGTTCGATGGAAGGTTTTCGATCCTGCAGAACTTCATCACCATAGTAACAAGCAGTGCGGTAGCATTCTTCGGAGCTGCCACAGTCAGACGCAGCAAGTACGGAAACAAGGTTCTTGAGGAGATTCTGGGATACCGTGAGTTCATAGACAAGGTCGAGGTCGACAAACTCAAGATGATGATCAAAGATGATCCGGATTTGTACTATCGCGTGCTTTCATATGCCATAGTGCTGGGTCTTGAGGACAAGTGGGCCAGAAAGTTCGATGGCATGATCGTCAATCCGCCGGTCTGGTATACCGGATATTCGACGTTCGATGTCTACTACATGACCAGAATGGCGAACAGGATGAACAGGTCAATTCCGATGGCGTCCGTTCCGAGGTCCTCGATCTCGGGAAGCCCG
>CADBOI010000055.1 GCA_902796335.1 uncultured Spirochaetales bacterium | reverse complement strand
GGTGAGTGCATCCGCGTGTGCGAGAACCACGCCAAGGTCGCCGTCACCGACCCGATGAGCATGATCAAGGAGTTCAAGTACGCAATAGCCCTGCCGGCCCCTTCCCTCTACGGACAGTTCCGCGGTCTTCTGAATCCGGAGTATGTGATCGAGGCCCTGCGATGCATAGGCTTTGCAGACGTCTACGAGGTCGCCCGCGGCGCCGATGTGGTCACCCGCGCTATCCGCGAGAAGCTCAAGCAGCCGGACCTGCCCAAACCGCTGATCTCATCGGCATGTCCTGCCGTCGTGCGTCTGATACAGGTGCGTTTCCCGGATCTTCTGGAAAACGTCGTTGACATCCGCCAGCCGATGGAAGTTGCGGCCACAATCGCCAAGGCCGAGTTCGTCAAGAAGAACAACTGCTCTACGGATGAAGTGGGATGCTTTTTCATCACCCCGTGCCCTGCCAAGATGACGGCAATCCGCCGCCCGCTGGGACAGAAGAAATCAGGAGTGGACGGAGCAATCTCCATTCTGGAGCTCTACGGACAGCTTCTGCCCTACGTTGAGCGCATGATGAACGACCCGTCATACCGTCCGGCCACAAAGTACGGTGTGGCCTGGTCCACATCCGACGGCGAGGCCAACGCCGTCTGCCCGGGCAACAGCCTTTCCGTAGACGGAATCAACAACGTCATCAGGGTCCTCGAGGAGGTTGAGAACTACAAGCTCACCGACCTCACCTACTTCGAGGGCAACGCCTGCCTCGGCGGCTGCGTGGGCGGCCCGCTTACATTCGAGAACAACTACGTGGCCAAGAACACCATCCGCCAGATGGTGAACCAGATGCCGGAGATCCATCCCGACAGGGACGTTCCGACATCCATGCTGAACAAATATCCAACAAAGAACGACGAGGAGATCCTTCCCCGCGACGCGATAAAGCTGGACGAGAACATGTCCGTGGCCATGAAGAAGATGATGCTGATGAACGAGATCATCGAACGTCTTCCGGGCTATGACTGCGGATCCTGCGGTTCTCCGACCTGCAGGACCTTCGCCGAGGACATCGTTCGCGGCTACTGCACAGAGATGGACTGCATCCACATCATGAGGGACAGACTGAAGATCATGGCCCAGCAGATGGTCGAGATCGCCCAGACGGAACGCTCGTAACACAATTAATGGAGGACAAAATGCTTGTATCGGACCTTATTCCGTTGATCGAGGCCAAGAACCTCACCCCATCGGTTTCCGCTGACCGCGAGGTCACATGCGGATATGTCTGCGACCTTCTCAGCTGGGTCATGTCCCACGGAGACAGCGGAATGGCCTGGGTGACCGTCCAGACGCATCTGAACGTGATCGCCGTAGCCGTCCTTTCCGAGATGGCCTGCGTGATCCTTCCGGAGGGAATAGACATGGAGCAGGAAAGCCTGGACAAGGCTGTCCAGGAGGGCATGGTGGTCCTCCAGTCTCCGCTTACGGCCTTCGAGATCTGCGGCAGGATGGCCGCCAAGGGCGTCGCCGCCCAGAACTGAGCCGTCCGGCATGGTCGAGCTGTTTTCCGATCTCCATATCCATTCCTGCCTTTGCCCCTGCGCCAATGACGACATGACGCCTGCGAACATCTGCGGCATGGCTGCCATCAAGGGCCTTCAGATGATTGCGGTCACCGACCACAACACCGCGAGAAATCTTCCCACTGTAAAGAAATGCTGCGATGCGTACGGGCTTCTGATGATCCCCGGCATGGAGATCACCACAAAGGAGGAAGTCCATCTTCTGGGGTACTTCGAGACGGTTGAGGAGGCCGTGGATTTCTCCGAATTCCTTCGCCAGCACCTACCCAAGAAGAAGAACATGCCCCAGTTCTTCGGAAGCCAGCTTGTCATGGACGAGGACGACAACGTGATTGCCGAGGAGGACGCCCTTCTGATAGGTGCCACCGACCTGCGTCTTTCCGAGCTTGTGCAGATAATCCGCGAGCGCGGTGGCGTCCCCGTGCCGGCCCACATCAACCGAGGCTCCAACGGCCTTCTGATAAACCTGGGCTTCATGCCCGAGGAGCTGAAGTTCACGGCCGTGGAGGTATCACGCTCCCTACCCTGCCCCCACACGCCTCAGGTGGGCAAGGTGATTCTCCATTCCTCCGACGCCCACTACCTGGGCGACATCTTTGAGCCGGAGATAACGACAACTCTTTACGAACCCACCTCAAAAGCCTTTCTGGAACTGCTCAGAAATGGCTCCCAGACCCTCTGAAAACCCAAAAAAACGTATACATTATTGACTCTTATATGGTAGTATTAGAATCGGTCGTTTGCGGCCAATCGGTTATTTTACTAGGAAAGGAGAATCTCATGGATCAGTCCAAGGAGAAGTTTGCTCAGCTGCAGGAGCTCATTGATTCTCTCAAGAATCAGCCAGGTGCCCTGATGCCTGTTTTGCAGGGAGCACAGGGTATTTTTGGATGTGTTTCGGAAGATGTGCAGAAGTTCATCGCAGAGGGTCTTGGAGTGACGCTCAGCGAGGTCTACGGAGTTGCCACTTTCTACGCACAGTTTTCACTGCATCCGAAAGGAAAGTATCTCATCAGCGTCTGTCTGGGTACTGCCTGCTATGTCAAGGGAAGTCAGACAATTCTTGACAAGCTTTCGGAAGTTCTGGAGATCCCGGTCGGAGGAACCACTCCGGATGGGAAGTTCACATTGGAAGCCACACGTTGTCTCGGAGCCTGTGGTCTGGCCCCTGTCATGATGATCAACGGAGAGGTCTACGGACGTCTTACACCGGATGTCATCCCCGGAATCATCGAGAAGTACAGAGCCAAGGAAGACTGAGGACAACGGATGAAGGAAATCGCCCTGCATTTGCTGGACATTGTTCAGAACAGTGTGAGAGCAGGTGCTTCGCATGTCGACATCCGTTTTCTGCTCGGAGCGGACGGCGTACTTGAGATGGGAGTCAGGGATGACGGTTGCGGAATGTCACCGGAACTGCTCGCCCGTGTACGTAGTCCATTTACGACAACCAGGACCACCAGGAAGGTAGGACTTGGAATCCCGCTTCTAATGCAGAATGCCATGCAGTCAGGAGGGCATGTGGACCTTGAGAGCGAGGAAGGGAAAGGCACCGAGATCGTTGCCTATTTCGTGACCAGCTCCATCGACTGTCTGCCGCTTGGCGATCTGGCGTCCACCATGGCGTCCATCATAATGGGAAGCCCGGACAAACCCGAGTTTTCCATCCGTTGCGCTTCACCTGCCGGAGAGATGTCCTTCTCGACCGAGACAATCAGGCCGATGCTTGAAGGAGTTTCCCTCTCGGAGCCGGGAGTCGTGCAATGGATCAAGGAATCCCTTGAAGAAGAAATTGAACCTATAATGGGAGGAATCATGAAATGAAAACAATGGCAGAACTTGAAGCGATCCGCAAAGCGACGCTTTCCCGCATCAATCTGCGTACAGATGAAAAGGGCGAGACTACTCGTGTCGTGATTGGTATGGCTACCTGTGGTATTGCCGCCGGTGCCCGTCCTGTCATGCTGTCCTTCATGGAAGAAATCGAGAAGCGTCAGCTGGCCCATGTTCAGATCTCACAGACCGGTTGTATCGGAATGTGCCGTCTGGAGCCGATGGTGGATGTCATTCTGCCCGGCAAGGAAAAGGTCACCTATGTCCACGTCAAGCCTGAGATGGTTCCGCGCATCGTCGCAGAGCACATCGTCAACGGCCGCCCGGTAGAAGAGTACACAATCGGCGCAGCCGAGAAGAACTGAGGCGGAGGTAAGAATGGATATTTATCGCGCGCATGTGCTGGTCTGCGGTGGTACCGGATGTACATCCTCCGGTTCCGCAACGCTGATCGAGCGTTTTAATGAGAAAATCAAGGAAAACGGTCTTGATAAGGAAGTCAAAGTCATCCGCACCGGATGTTTCGGACTCTGTGAGGCCGGTCCTGTCGTCATCGTCTATCCGGAAGGCACATTCTACAGCCGTGTCAAGCCGGAGAACGTCGATGAAATCGTAACAGAGCATCTGCTCAAGGGCCGCAAGGTCGAGCATCTGGTCTACACCGACCATGCCACACACGAGCAGAATGCATCGAAGTCTCTCGAGGACATCGGATTCTACAAGCACCAGATGCGTGTCGCACTGCGCAACTGCGGTGTCATCGATCCCGAGAACATCGACGAGTATCTTGCAATGGACGGATACAAGGCCCTTGAGAAGGTCCTCACCAAGATGACACGTGAAGAGGTCATCGACGAGGTTCTCAAGTCCGGTCTCCGCGGACGCGGCGGCGGAGGATTCCCCACCGGTCTGAAGTGGAAGTTCACCTACAACAGCGTGGCCGACCAGAAGTATGTCGCCTGTAACGCCGACGAAGGCGACCCGGGAGCATTCATGGACAGATCCATCCTGGAAGGTGACCCGCACGCAATCATCGAAGCCATGGCAATCGCCGGTTACGCCATCGGTGCAAGCGAAGGCTACATCTATGTCCGTGCAGAGTACCCGATCGCAGTCAAGCGTCTAACCATCGCCGCCGCCCAGGCACGTGAGTACGGTCTGCTTGGCAAGAACATCTTCGGAACAGACTTCTGCTTCGACATCAACATCCGTCTTGGCGCCGGTGCATTCGTCTGCGGTGAGGAAACCGCTCTCATGCACTCAATCGAAGGCAAGCGCGGAGAGCCGACAACCCGTCCGCCGTTCCCGGCAGTCCGCGGTCTGTTCGGCAAGCCGACTATGCTCAACAACGTCGAGACATATGCAAACATCCCGCAGATCATCCTCAAGGGTGCCGCATGGTTCAGCTCCATCGGAACCGAGAAGTCCAAGGGAACAAAGGTCTTCGCTCTCGGCGGAAAGATCAACAACACAGGTCTTGTCGAGGTTCCGATGGGTACTACCCTGCGCACCATCATCTATGATGTCGGCGGCGGATGCCCCAACGGAAAGAAGTTCAAGGCTGTCCAGACCGGAGGTCCTTCCGGCGGATGTCTGCCCGAGTCACTTCTGGATACACCGGTCGACTATGACAACCTCATCGCCGCCGGCTCCATGATGGGTTCAGGTGGAATGATCGTCATGGACGAGGACAACTGTATGGTCGATATCGCACGCTTCTATCTCGACTTCATCGTCGACGAGTCCTGCGGAAAGTGCACACCGTGCCGTGTCGGTACAAAGCGCATGCTCGAGATCCTCAACAGGATCGTCGCAGGCAAGGGCAAGGAAGGCGATATCGAGAAGCTCGAGGAGCTGGCAAAGACAATCAAGGCAACAGCCCTGTGCGGACTTGGTCAGACCGCCCCGAACCCGGTTCTCTCCACTCTCAAGTTCTTCCGTGATGAGTATGAGGCACATATCAAGGAAAAGAGATGTCCCGCCCATCACTGCAAGGCTCTCTTGCAGTATCACATCACCGACAAGTGCCGCGGATGTACCGCTTGTGCACGTGTCTGTCCCGCACAGGCAATCTCCGGTGAGATCAAGCAGATGCATGTCATCGATCAGGACAAGTGCCTGAAGTGCGGTGCATGTATGGAGAAGTGTCGTTTCGGCGCCATCATTAAGAAGTAAGCGGAGGAAAGGAACAATGGAAGAAAAAATGATTAGTCTTACAATTGATGGTGTTCAGGTCCAGGTACCCAACGGAACAACCGTTCTGGAGGCTGCCCGCAAGGCCGGCATCCGCATCCCGACTCTGTGCTTCCTCAAGGGAATCAACGAAATCGGCGCCTGCCGCATGTGTGTCGTAGACTCCGGTGCCCGCGCACTGCAGGCTTCCTGTGTGCTTCCTGCAGCAGACGGCATGGTGGTCAAGACAAACACTCCTGCAATCAAGGAATACCGCAAGAACATCCTCGAGCTGACACTTTCAACCCACAAGAAGGAGTGTCTGAGCTGTATCAGATCCCAGAACTGCGAGCTCCAGAAGCTCTGTCTGGAACTGGGTGTCGAGTTCGGCGACAAGTACGAGGGAATCAAGAACGATTACACAATCGACGACCTGTCCCCTTCTATCGTACGTGACAACAACAAGTGCGTCCTGTGCCGCCGCTGCGTCTCGGTCTGCGCCCATGTCCAGAACATCGGCGTCATCGGACCCGTCAACCGCGGATTCAAGACAGCCATCGAGTCACCATGGGGATTCAAGCTCAACCAGATGGCCTGCATCAACTGCGGTCAGTGTATCGTCAACTGTCCTGTCGGAGCCCTTCATGAGAAGGACGACACCGACGAGGTCTGGGCTCTGCTCGCAGATCCCGACAAGTATGTTGTCGTACAGCCTGCTCCTGCAGTACGTGCAGCCCTCGGTGAGGAGTTCGGTTTCCCGATGGGAACATCCGTCACAGGCAAGATGGCTTCCGCCCTCAGACGCCTCGGATTCGACAAGGTCTTCGACACAGATTTCGGTGCCGACCTCACCATCATGGAAGAGGCTACGGAGCTGGTCGAGAGAATCTCCAACGGCGGAAAGCTTCCGATGATCACAAGCTGCTCACCGGGTTGGATCAAGTTCTGCGAGACCTACTATCCCGATTTCATCGACAACCTGTCCAGCTGCAAGTCACCGCACCAGATGAACGGTGCCATGATCAAGACTTACTTCGCAGAGAAGATGAACATCGATCCCCACAAGATCGCCGTTGTCTCTGTCATGCCGTGTACTGCCAAGAAGTTCGAGGCAAAGCGCCCTGAGATGGGTCACGACGGAATGGCTGATGTCGATGTCGTCATCACTACCCGCGAGCTTGCCAGAATGATCAAGAAGGCAGGAATCGACTTCAACGCCATCCCCGAAAGCGATTTCGACAGCCTGATGGGTGAGTCCACAGGTGCCGCAGTCATCTTCGGTGCAACCGGCGGAGTCATGGAAGCTGCTCTCAGAACAGCCTATGAGACAATCACCGGCACAAAGCTCAAGGATGTCGAGTTCCACGAGGTCCGCGGAATCAAGGGCATCAAGGAAGCCACGATCAAGATCGGTGACAGCGATGTCAGCGTTGCAGTCGCCAGCGGCACAGGCAATGCAGGCAAGCTGCTCGACGAGATCCGCAAAGGCAACAAGAACTATACATTCATCGAGATCATGGCCTGCCCGGGCGGATGCGTCAACGGTGGCGGACAGCCTATCGTCTCCGCACAGGAGAAGATGGACAAGGACATCCGCGTCGAGCGCGCCAAGGCCCTCTATGAAGAGGACAGGGCAAAAGCTCTGCGCAAGAGCCACGACAATACAGAGATCAAGACCCTCTATACCGAGTATCTCGGAAAGCCGGGCGGACACAAGTCCCACGAGCTCCTGCATACTCACTATCAGAAGCGTCCCCTGTACACCGACTGATTGTTCAGTTGTTCAGATTTCCCGTCCGTGTCATGCGGACGGGATTTTTTTTGAAAAGCGGAATGGACATCGCAAGCGCCCTGAAAGCGTTGTCCGCGAACATGCAGATCCAGACCTCGAAAAGCGAGGCATGCAGCACGTGGATGCAGATTACTGTAGAAAGGATCCTGATTCCCCAGGAACCTATTGTAGTGACTATGAACGGACTCTTTGTCTGCCCCATTCCGTAGTAGATGCCCTCAGACACAATCATCAGACCGAACAGCGGCTCTGAAACTGCAATCAGCCTCAGCACCCTGGATCCCAGCATTATGACCTCGGCATCAGGAGTGAAGATCGCCATGATCTGCCGTGCGAACAAAAACAGAAGAAGTCCTGTGAAAGTCATCATGGCCACTGTAAGGATTACCGACTGAATCATCACTGTCCTGAATTTGTCGTAGTTGTTTTCTCCAACGGAGATCCCGATCAGCGTAGATGTCGCACTTCTGAGGCCATAACCCGGAAGATAGAACATCGTTTCGGCTGCAAGGGCAATCGAATGCGCCGCAAAGACAGTTGTACCCATGGATGAGACCAGCGCCGCGAACACGATGTGCCCGAAGCAGCTGACCATGCTGGTGGCCAGTGCCGGAAAACCTATCTGAACCGTCTCCTTCAGAAGACCCTTCTCTACTTTGAGCTTCACCGGGCTTTTCAGATGCACGTTGCCGTTCATCAGGATGAACATCACGGTTCCGCACAGTGTTGACGAGATTGCGGTTGCTATGGCGGCTCCAGTCACCCCGAGTCCGGCCCTGTAGATCAGAACATAGTTCAGAACCACGTTCAGCACGTTGGCCGCAAGGTTCACCACCATGGGTGTCCTCGTGTCCTTCACAGCCCTGAGGGCGCAGGCGCAGATTATGGATGATGCCCTGAACAGGATTGGGACGGATATTATGCAGAAATACGTGGATGCCTGACAACGTATGGACGGATCGGCCTGCATCCAGACAGGTATGAACGGGCTG
Source organism: uncultured Spirochaetales bacterium (assembly GCA_902796335.1). Lineage (GTDB taxonomy): Bacteria > Spirochaetota > Spirochaetia > Sphaerochaetales > Sphaerochaetaceae > UBA9732. Next base: position 3,627 of record CADBOI010000055.1, on the reverse strand, counting down.
AGTCCCACTGACAGGACAGTGACCACAAGGCCCGAGACCAGAACATAGAGCGGAATCTGCGACGAGAACCGGCTGATCTTTTCCCTGTCCCCTGCTCCGTACGCCGACGACACAATCGCCACGACGGCTACTCCTGCAGCTGCGAAGATGCTGCCTATCAGCCAGTTCACGGTGGTGGTCAGGCTTACCGACGCAGTGGCCTCGGCGCCAAGCCGTCCGACCATCGCAGTATCCACATACTGCAGCAGCGTGGTGAGTATCTCCTCGAGGATGATGGGAATTGACAGTGTTACAAGAGTGTTGAGGCTCCTGCGTCGTTCAGTCTTGTCCATGCTATTTCACGTGCTTGAAGTTGCCGAACGTTCTCGTGACTGGAGAAACCATGACGAATGTTCCGCTGTACTTTGAGATTATCCGCTCGAAATCGGCTATCTGCATGTTGTTTATGACGCAGATGACCATGCTCTTGTCCGTGTGGGAATACATGCCCCTGGCCGGGACAACGGTGCAGGAGTGATGCAGCTTTGCCATGAGCTCACTGCAGAGCTCCTCGGGGTGGGAAGTGATGATCTCGAACTTGGCTGCCGATTTGGAGCCCTTGATGATCGAGTCGCTGACACGGGCCGTGACAAAGCAGTAGATGATGCACAGGATTGATGGGACATAGTCCATTCCGTAAGCGAAGAACGACATCAGGGCAACCATGATGTTTATGGCGAATATTATCCACACCAGACTGAATTCAGGCCTTCTGTGGTTGAAAAACGCAGCGACGATGTCCATTCCGCCCGTACTTCCGCCCTGACGCATGGAAACGCTGTAGAACACCCCGTTGAACACTCCGGCGGCAACGGCGGCCATGATACGCTCGCCTCCGTCCTTTGCATGGAACGCGAACGGAAGCTGCAGGTTCTTTAGAATTATACTGGCCACGGAAAAAGCCATGACGTATATGAACGTGATGACGGAGAACCTGCGGTTGAGAACCTTGAATGCAATGATCAGAAGCGGCAGGTTCATCAGAAGCGACATGTAACCGAACGTGATTCCTGTCAGGTACCTGATGATTGTCAGAAAGCCGTTCAGCCCTGCAGGCGCGAAATTGTTGGGAAACACGAAGATTTCGTAAATTAACGCGCTCAGCGATCCAACCAGCACTATCAGAAGATATTTAAGCCCATTGTTCCTATCAGAAATCATAAATCCCCGTCTCCGGAGCAATCCTACTGTTTTTCCTCGTGCTTCTCAAGACAAAAAAAGCGGCAGACCGTTTGGATCCGCCGCAGTCCGTTTGTTATTTTCAATTATTTGGCGACATAGGATTTCATGTATTGCTTTCTGTCGGTTCCGTTGTAGTTATCCCACTTCTCACCATCGTCGCTAACCATGATTATGATGTTGCTTGTATACTCAAGCGTTCCGTTTAATCCTTTATTATCCTTGTTGCCGCCTCCGATTCCCGAACCTATGATTTTCGGATCGTAGTCAGACTCCGGTCTTATGCCACCTTTCGCCGTAACTGTTCCTCCGAGGATATAGATCTTTCCTCCGTAACGCTCGTTTGCACCACCGATTCCGGCTGATGCTTCGCTTGATGAACTGCCTTCTGCAACAACAACGGCATCTCCGCCTATTGCGATTGTTCCGTTTTTCCCGCCAAGACCGGCACCGATTCCGGCACCAGAGGCTGCTGTTGCAGTCACATTGCCGCCGTATATTTCGATTAAAGTTGCGTCTGCGAAATATCCGCTGCCGATTGCGGCCGAACCGCTGTTAGCGGTTGCAATAATCGTTCCGCCATAAATCACAATCTCTCCGTTGGATGCTTCAGAGTTTCCACCTATGGCTGCACCACCTCCTTGAACTGCGGTGATGTTCAGGTCCCCACCGTGGATGTAGATTTTACCTGATGGATCACTCTTCGTTCCTCCTCCGATTGTGGCGAGACCCTTATCAGGAGAGGTAGCAACAATCTTGCCGATGGCATCGTTTTGTACTCCCTGGTCATAGATTGTGAGCTTGTCTCCATTGCTTACGTCGATTCCTTTTTCCACCGTAAGTGTGGTCCCATCAAAGAGAATCAGGTGTACATCTCCGTCTACAGATATACGTTCATTGTAAGTGAGGTTCTCTTCCACGGAATACCATCCGTCCGTGAGCTTAGTAATGGTATTATCCAGCTTCTTGACCTTACCCCTTTCCATTAGACAGTCCAGATATTCGTACGTCTGGAAGCTCTGTTTCCAGCAGATGATCTTCTTCCTGTATTCGACTCCTGCTCCCCACTGAGCCTCAAGGGTAATGACATCCTTGTCCCTGTCAGAAAGATTCCAGACCTTCTCCTCGTCCATGTAGTACTTGTCGGAACCCTTGACCTTCCAGTTTACAAAGGCCTTGCCTTGCGGTGCATTGAAATTGTTCCTGGATAGTTTCTGGGACGTTTGATACGTGAATTCCTCATCTTCCATCTTTCCGGTTCCGCCGTTGGCATCAAACTTCACGGTATAGGTGTTCGGAACCCACTTGGCATACAGGAACAGATCCGTGTCGATATTGATTGTCTCCTTATCCTCGTATTCGACCGGGTCAAAACTGGACAACGCCCATCCTGTGAATGTATATCCTGTCCGGTAGTACTTGTTCGGAGACAGACTGACGCTGTCGTTGGTTGTCTTCTGCACTTCCATGGTTCCCTGTCCGCCGTTCGCATTGAAAACAACGGCATGAATCGTCTGGTTGCAGGAAACAAACAGTGCGACACACAGCAGTGCTGCCAAAACTAAGAATATAGCTTTCCTATTCATTTATTCCCTCTCCCATTTGCAATTTTAACAACTAAATATTACTGGCAAAAACTCAAATCATCAACTGTTTCCGTTTCTTCCTACGGATGTCCGTGGAACTTGTACCGATTATGTGTAAACCAGCTTCCCGATTCCAAGAGGATAGCTGAAGAACTACATTCGGACATACTTTTCTCACTGCATCCGGAAACCCGGCCAAGCCGTCTTCCCTGCCTTCAGGGCCCGTTCGACAACGCACCTTGTCAGATTCCTGATTTCTATCCCGCCTTGCTCTGCCACATGCTCGTGTTTACAGCATTTTACTTAATTCTGCAGAATATTGCTGTACTCAGCATTGTGAAAACCAACCGTTTTACGGACACAAAACTTAAAACGGGAAAAGTTGCGGTACAAAACAGAAGCGTCGTACGGACAAAATGGAGGTTTGTCTTTCTTTTGCTGTAAAACAGATGCTGGTTGTACGGATAAAAAGCTGAAAAATCTTAATATTGCTGTAATCGGATGACAGACACAGGTGATTTGTTAAGACACAATGGGACAGGGAATCGCGCACTGGATCCGCATATCGAGGGGACCAGCTCGGCTCGTATCACATTGTAACAACGAGACTTATCTTGCACTTCAGTACCGAGACGACCCTCTGTTTCTCTTGCATTTGATTGCAGCATGAGGTATTTCCGCATGTCAGTAGCAAGCAGTTTGCTTAAATCGTTTTTCTGCACCCTGTTGCTGGTCAAGGATTGTTCAGGACCAGCCTAGGCTTTAATGCGGAATCCGGAAACTTTGCACTGTCGATAAAGCCTGTCTCCAGACCCTTCAACAG
>CADBOI010000054.1 GCA_902796335.1 uncultured Spirochaetales bacterium | reverse complement strand
ATGATCAACGAGATGGAGGACACCATCATCGAGATCAAGACAAACTGCGCAGCCGCAATCGGAGCTGAAAACACCGCAAAGCGCAAGCTCGCAGAACTTGAAGGCCTTGTCGACCGCTGGCAGAAGCGTGCAGAGCTTGCAATCGAAAAAGGCCGTGACGATCTGGCTCGCGAGGCTCTGATCGAGAAGAAGAGGCTTTCGGCAGAGCTTGACAGACTTAGAACCGAAAGTCAGCATTACAGCCAGCAGGTCGCCAAGTACAAGGACGACATTGTAAAGCTGGAGGAAAAGCTCGAGTCTGCGAAGGCAAAGTACAAGACGATGCGTGAGCAGGCAGCAAGAGAAGCAGAGGAGAAGCGCAAGGCATCTGCCCAGTACACTTACACCTACACATATAACTGGAGCAGCAAGAACAGAGATGCAGACCCGGTTGACCGTTTCAGCAAGATGGAAGAGCATATCGACAAGATGAACGAGCGCAAGAGCCAGGGCCCTGAGGCAAGGGATTCGGAGTCGAAGTTCCAGGATCTGGAGAAGCAGGATGAGATTGAGAGCGAACTCGAGCAGCTCAAGAAGAAAATGAACGGCTGAAGCCGATTACACATAAAAGAGGAAAAAAACTATGGCCACTAGAAGACTTTACAGATCAAGAAACGGTGAGATCCTGGGTGTTTGCAAGGGAATCGCCGAATGGAGGGACTATCCCGTAGACACAATCAGACTGATTGTCGTACTCATCGCAATCTTCACAGCAATCGCTCCATGCCTTGTCATCTACTTCATTCTCGGACTCGTCCTTCCTGTGAATCCGTATGAGGATGAGAACTATGAACGCGGATACCGTGACGGCCAGAAAGACAGCCGCAGGGAAGGAAGACAGGGAAGACGCGGAAGAACATACTACTACAATCCCGAGCCGGAGGATTTCGTCAGAACAGAAACCAAGGCCGAGAGCGCAGAGGACTATGAGAGAAGAAAGAAGGAGTCCGACTGGGACAACCGCTTCAGCAACAGCTGATTCCGGCTTTGAGTCCGATGATATAAATGCAGGCCTGGAAGATGATCTTCCGGGTCTGTTTTCTTTATCACCGCGATGAAATATGATGGTCATAAGAGCGTAACAGATATGACGGTATACGGAAACCCTGATGCATCCACGTTCCTCATCCAGATGGTCGATGACCACGACCTTGCCGGTATGGAGTCCGAACTTGCTGAGATCAGAAGACTCTCCAAAGTTGATTTCTGCCTCATGACTTTCAAGGTAGGAAACTGGAACAGCGACCTTTCTCCGTGGGATGCACCTGCCGTGTTCGGCAAAGAGGATTTCGGACATGGCGCAGAGGACACCTTGTTTCGGGTTCTAAAACACACGGAGGACAGAAGCAAGACCTACATAATCGGTGGCTATTCGCTTGCAGGGCTCTTCGCTCTATGGGCTTCATGCCGCACTGATGTTTTCTCCGCAGTTGCAGCTGCATCTCCGTCTGTCTGGTTCCCGGGTTTCACAGACTATCTGAAAGAAAACCCCGTGCAGACAAAGGCTGTCTATCTCAGCCTGGGGGACAGGGAAGAAAAGACCCGCAATCCGGTGATGGCAACTGTGGCGGACAGAATCAGGGAGACTTCTGACATTCTGAAAAGTCAGGGAGCTGACACGGTCTTCGAATGGAACCAGGGCAACCATTTCAAGGATGCCGATTTAAGGACGGCAAAGGCCTTGGCATGGACCCTGAACAGCAATCTGAATATCAATTAGGTTTTGAGATTTCGCAGAGTTTCTTCAGGCGGTTCTCGATTGTGTGGTTGATGGTGTCTGGCGGGAAGTTCCCCTTGACGTTGCGGATGCCGCTCTGGCGAAGGGTCAGGATCTCCATTCCCTCATCGATGGTAGAGATGGGATAGATGTGGAATTTCCTTTCCTCGATTGCCTTCAGGACCTTGTCAGTGAGAATCAGGGTCTTGATGTTCTGGCGGGGGATGATGACTCCCTGGTGTCCGGTCAGACCCATGATCTCGCAGATTGCAAAGAAGCCTTCGATCTTCTCGTTGATTCCGCCGACAGGCTGGATGTCGCCCAGCTGGTTGACGGAACCCGTGACTGCAATATCCTGCCGCACCGGAATCTCGCCGATTGCAGAGAGCAGGGCAAACAGCTCGGCCGAAGAGGCGCTGTCTCCGTCAACCTCCGCATAGGACTGTTCGAAGCAGATTCCGGCGTAGACGGAAAGAGGGAAGGTTCGGGCATACTGTTTTCTCAGATAGCCTTCCAGAATCAGAAGACCCTTGTCGTGGATCTCTCCGGAAAGACCGGCCTCGTGCTCGATGTTCACAATGCCCTCCGAGCCGGGGGCAACGGAGACGGATATGACGGTCGGGGTTCCGAATGATGCAAGACCTCTGTCCATTACGGCGAGTCCGTTCAGGACTCCGATCTTTGTGCCTTCAAGGGAGATGACCATCTCTCCGTTCTTTATCTCCTGGTTGATCCTGTCCTCTGTAAGGCCGTTGGCAAAGTCCCGTTCCTCCATGGCTGTTCTGACACACGAGGCATCGACTTCCGAAAGGCCCTCTCTGTCTGCAATGTAGTTGGCTTCGGAGAGGAGGTCGCCTAGGAAAGAGAGTTTTGTGGTAAGCTCGTCACGCATCTCTGCGTACCAGGAGCTGTAGACTAGAAGCTGGCAAATGGCAGTATCATTTACAGGCTTCAGATTGTTTTTCTCTGTGATATGCAGAAGATAGGCTATTGTTCCGCTTATGTTCTCGTCAGAGGCAGGCATTGAGAAATCGAATTCGGCAGAGACTTTGAACAGTCTGAGGAATTCGTCGTCCTTCTCGCAGAGCTTGTCGTAGAGCTCATCTGTTCCGATGAGGATTATCTTTGTGGCTACGACCGAGGTGACGGGACGGATAAAGGAGGAGTCCTTATCATCTGTTTTCCTGACTATGAAGCTTGAGCTTTCGGCATAGAGTTTGAGGCTTTCCCACAACCCTTCCTGGGACAGGACTTTGTCTGCACGTACTACAAAGAAACCTCCGGCTGCATCGAGTATGGAACCGGAAGTGAGTCTGAGATGGGCGTATTCGCTGTCCTGAGTCACTTGGCCGAACAGATTGATGTGGGTGGGATGGTACTCCTCAACAAGCGGACAGCAGTCCTTTCCCTGATTGTCGCAGACAAGGTTAACAAGGTATTTCTCCGGCTCGCTGACGTGTGTTCTGACCGCGTCGGCAACCTGTGCAAGATACTGGTCAAGAAGCACGCTGCCTTTGATTTCTGAAAGGGGCGCCATAGTCTTTTTGATCTGGTCCCACAGTCCGTCCGAGACCAGGGCGGAGACCTGCGCCATCACGTCCGAAAGGACGCTTCCGCAGGGTGACGGGACTGAAATCAGGAACGGGGACTGGGGGCGTTTGAAGTTGTAGGCATAGACCAGATCGAGGACTGGTCTGTTGGAGGCGATCTTCTTTGCAATCTCACGGACTGCCGTGTGTCTGCCGGTTCCGTCCTCGCCGCTGAGGTAGATGTTGTAGCCTTTTGCATTGACGTTCATACCCATCTCGAGGGCGCTCATGGCACGGGGCTGGCCGATGATGCTCACTTTGCGGCATGTGGCCCTCAGGCGTGCGATTCTGTCTATGTCATATGAAAAATGCGCCTGCTGCGCACTGAGTTCTTCGTTCTTCATGAGTCCATAGTAAACCATTGTCACTGGCAAGCCAATACTTGGCTTGTCACTTTGCTATGGCGTATAATGAGCCTATGAAACTGATTGATTTTGTCAATTCCATGCTGGATGTCCTGAACATCAGGGATTTTGATTCGGTGGACAGCTCTCTCAACGGGCTTCAGGTCGGAGACCTGGATTCGGAGATAAGGAAGGTTGCATTCTCCGTGGATGCCAGCCTTGCCACAATCAGAGCGGCTTCAGAAGCCGGCGCGGATCTGCTGTTTGTCCACCACGGTCTGTTCTGGGGCCGTCCCAAGGCAATCACCGGCACCCATTACGACAGGGTGAAGGCTCTGCTGGACAACGGGGTCGGACTGTTTGCCTGCCATCTTCCGCTGGATGCGCACATGAAAATGGGAAACAACGCCCGTATGGCACAGACGCTCGACATGACGGATGTGGAGCCGTTCTCGTTCTACAAGGGAAAGTACATCGGGGTGAAGGGAAGGTTCCCGAAGCCCATGACGGCCGGGGACATCATCAAGAAGCTCGGCATACGCGAGAATGCCACGGATTACATCATCAACGGCGGGGAGAAGACCTTCCGCACGGCGGGAATCGTTTCCGGAGGCGGGGCCTTCGATGTGTACGAGGCCATGGACGAAGGTCTTGATGTCCTGATTACCGGTGAAAGCCAGTACTCGACGGTGAACGACTGCGCCGAGGCGGGCATGAGCATGCTGTGTCTGGGCCATTACGAGACCGAGACCTTCGGGGTGAAGGCCGTGATGGAGTATGTGTCGGCGAACATGGGCCTTGAGACGTGCTTTATCGACATGCCACTTGGACTGTGACAAGGTTTTGTAATATATTTGGATTATGACGGACCGCAGAAGATTCATGCCTTTTCTTCTGACAATCGCGCTCATTGTGATTGACCAGATCAGCAAGGCCCTTGTGATGAAACACATTCCCCTCAATACGATCAAGTACAGGTTCTTCGGGGATTTTCTGTACATCTGCCACGTGAGGAACACCGGTGCGGCTTTCAGCCTGGGTGCAGGAAGCTCCGTATTCCTGAGGGTGGTGGTCTTCATCATCTTCCCGGCGATCCTGATGGCTTTCATGTGCGTTCTGGTGGCATCTGAGAAAAGTCCGCTTACCAATGCGCAGAGATGGTTCGTGGCAGGTATTGCCGGTGGCGGAATAGGAACGCTGATCGACCGCATCTTCCGTTTCGACGAAGGCGTCGTGGACTTCATAAGCGTGAAGTTCTATGGTATCTTCGGTCTGGAGAGGTGGCCCACCTTCAACATAAGCGACAGCTGCGTGGTTGTGTTCGTGATTCTGTTCGCACTGTCCGTCATCTTCACCAAGGAGAAAAAAGTATGAAAGAGGAATCCAAGAAAAAGAGAAACACCGCCGTATTCATCCTGATTGCTACGGTTATCAATGTTGTACTCATGATGATCTTCATGCTTATCGGATACATTCTTCTCATGCGCTTTGCCAATCCTGAGAACCCGAACGGCGCCCAGCTTGGACTGATCATGGTGTTCTTGGGATCTATCGGCCTCTCTTGGCTGGTCTACAGCAGGATGGTTAAGTGGTACACCAAGCGTGTGGATGTGGAGAACAAGTTCGCTCCGCTGATCACTCCGAGGGCAAGGAAGAAAAGACCGGCAGACGAGGATGACATGTCCGGTGTGAAGAGGTGAGAGTTTGCAGCCACTTGAGAAATGCAGATGGTTTCCATTCAGCGACGAGCCTCTGCTGACCGGCAAGGAATACATTCCAAAGCTCTGTGACCCGCAGATTCTGCTTCCCGAGCAGAGCTGTGACGGCAAGTGGCACATGTTCGTGCACTCCTGGATAGGTCTGCACCATTTCATCTCGACAAGCGGAATAGCCTGGGAGCCCAGGAAGATGATTGAGCTCCGCGGCCATTCCCCGTTCATATTCACTGAAAACGAGAACTACTATCTGATCTACGAGAAGCACGACCGCAGCATCCCGTTCGTAAGCAGACGCTCGGGCGAGGGCAAGAGGGACAGCTATTCGTGCATCGAAATGAGGTCCTCCACGGACCTTGTCACCTGGAGCAAGCCACGTCTTCTCCTGGACGGCAGGACAATTCCGTTCGCAGGCGATTACCTGCGTTATCCAAGGGTCTCCAGACCCCAGCTCATCAAGGCGGGGGACGAGTACAGGCTGTACTTCGGAGCCTCTCATCTTGAGCTTCCCGACACAGGTCAGAAAGTCTCCAGATATTTTGCATCGGTATCATCCAAGTCGCTCAACGGTCCCTATGTCATGACAAGGTCCGACCACCCGTTGATGGAGCCTGTTCCGGACGACAGATGGTCGAATCTGGGCTGCGGAAGCATCCGTGTGGTTCCGTGCGGAGATGTGCTCTACGCCTTCCAGTGTCCGGTATTCTGGGATTCGGACAAGAGAAGGACAAGCTCCTGTCTTATCCTTCTCAAGAGCTATGACGGCTACCAGTGGGAGCGCTGCAGCGAGGAGCCCATTCTGGTTCCATCGGAAAGGGGCTGGTCAAGTTCCTACATCATGGGTTGTGATGTCCACTACAAGGCCGACGAGAAGTGCTGGTACTGCTACTTCTCCGCAAGCGGAGCGAAGAAACGCTTCTTCAAGATGGAGTCCATAGGACTTCTGATCGGAAGCATTCCCGAGAAAAAGATAAGACAATAGCAAATGTTTGATGATGGTTACTGGACTACCAGATGAGGGCGTCTTTCAAGGCGCTTTCTTTCTTTTTTGTCCAGAATCTCAATACCGGAAACGGAGCGGCCGCCGATGAACGCCGCTATTGCATACATGCAGTCCTTCCATTCATCCAGAGTCGGGAAGTCTATGAAACTATGTACTGTATCCTTGCAGACAAGGCATTTTGCAGGGGTATCTGCGCTGTTCAGGGCATCGGCATAGAGTTTTGAGTCATCAAGAAGCGGGTCGTATTCGGCGCAGATGACCAGGGTTTCCGGAAGTCTTGAGTGGTCCTTTGCAAGAAGCGGTGAGAACAGCGGGTCCAGGATGTCCTTGGGCTCGCGGGAATAGTTCTGGATGTAGAACGACATGTTCTTCTTGGTCAGCGTGGGGCAGTCATTGAATTTCTCGTAGCTCTCCGTACGCATTCTTCCGTCAGTCATGGGAGAGATGAGGATCTGGCCTGCAATCTTGGGACCCTTGCGGTCTCTTGCAAGACGGCTGACGCTTGCCGCCAGGTTTCCTCCGGCGCAATTTCCCATGACGTAGATCTTGTCAGGATCGACCTTCCAGTATCTTGCTCCCTGGGCGGCCCAGAGGAAGGCCTGGTAGCAGTCTTCCAGAGGGATGGGGAACTTGAACTGCGGGGCGAGCCTGTAGTCTATCGAAAGGACCGTGGCTCCGGTTGTGTTGCAGATGTTGCTGCAGATGGCGTTGCTCTTGCGCATGTTTCCGAGCATCCAGCCTCCGTCGTGGAAGAGGACGATCAGCGAGTTCTGTCCGGAGATGGCCTTGTCCTTGACCTTTTCAAAAAGATATCCGGTGACGGCTCCGTCCGTGACGGGAATTATGAACGTGCGCTCGATGATGTTGTGGGTTTTTGGCTTGTAGATCTTGCGGAACAGAGACTGCTTGAACTCCGATCTGTTGTAAGAAAGGATGTCGTCGGCAGATGCCGTTGTGACATCGCCGATTCCAAGAATCTTGCGCTTGTTGAGTAGTCTCTTGAGCTTGGAATTCAAATCATACTCGCCCATGAACGGACACTATGATATACTAACTCTCGCTTCGGTTCAATGATTTAGTTTGTTGCCACCAAAGCAGATTTGAGAGGTGATTATGATTCTTGTCACTGGAGGGGCCGGTTTCATCGGTTCTCATGCATGCGTTGAGCTCATCAACGCCGGATATGATGTTGTTGTGGTTGATAATCTTGTCAACAGCCACGAGAAGTCCCTGGACCGTGTCTGTGAGATCACGGGAAAGCGTCCTCTTTTCTTCAATGCGGATGTCTGCGACGAGGCTGCACTGGACAGAATCTTCAGTCAGTGCGACATCGACAGCGTCATACATTTCGCCGGTCTGAAGGCTGTTGGAGAGAGCGTACAGAAGCCTCTGGAGTACTTCAGCAACAATCTCGACGCCTCCATGGTCCTGTGCAAGGTTATGAGAAAGCACGGGGTAAGGAACATGGTGTTCTCCTCAAGCGCCACCGTCTATTCGGGTGACAACGACATGCCCCTTACGGAGCAGAGCCGCACCGGCAACTGCACCAACCCCTACGGCTGGACAAAGTACATGGGAGAGCAGATCTTCAAGGCCCTGTGCGTTGCCGACCCGGAGCTTTCCATCGTGCTTCTCAGGTACTTCAATCCGGTCGGAGCCCACGAAAGCGGTCTGATCGGTGAGGATCCCCAGGGAATTCCCAACAACCTCATGCCTTATGTCTCACAGGTCGCCATCGGACGGCGCGACCATCTGACGGTGTTCGGGGACGACTACGACACTCCGGACGGAACCGGTGTCAGGGACTACATCCATGTGGTGGACCTGGCCCGTGCACACGTTCTGGCCGTAAGATATGCCGCCTCCCACAAGGGCTGCGAGGTATTCAACATCGGAACAGGAAAGGGCTCGAGCGTCCTGGACATCGTCCATGCCTACGAGAAGGCCTGCGGGAAGAAGATTCCATATGTGATCGGACCGAGGAGGGCAGGAGACCTTGCCACCGTCTATGCGGACACAAAGAAGGCCAACGAGGTTCTGGGTTTCAAAGCTTTGTATGACCTGGAGCGCATGTGCGCCGATTCATGGAGATGGCAGACCATGAATCCGAACGGATTTTTGTCATAAGAAGAATACAAAGACCGAATCCGGGATGGTATAATACGGACAAAAGGGGGATGCAAATGCCTAAAGTCATAACAATCGGAAGACAGTTCGGAAGCGGAGGCCACGAGGTGGGCCTGAGGCTTTCAAAGAAAATGGGAATCCCTTTCTATGATAAGGAGATCATCAGACTGACTGCGAAGAACAGCCGTTTTGCTGAAAGCTATCTGGAGCGCATGGACGAGCAGAAGCCGAGTTTCCTGAACATCGGTTCCGCTGGAATCCTGTCCGGAGCAGGCGGAGCATCGTCTGCGCAGAACGCAATGAGCCAGTTCTACAATCTTTCCCCCAACGACCAGGTCTTCCTGGCGACATCCAAGGTTATGCAGTCCCTTGCAGAGAAAGGCCCCTGTGTCATAGTAGGCCGCTGCGCCGACTACATCCTCAGGGAATTCGATCCTGTGAACTTCTTCATCTGCGCGGACCTCAAGGACAGGATTGCAAGAAAGATGGCCCTTGACGAGCACAAGGACATAACCGAGCAGGCCATGGAGAAGCTGATCCTCCAGACGGACAAAAGCAGGAGCAAGTTCTACGAGTACTACAGCCATGAGCCATGGGGCGCCGCCGACAACTACCACCTGTGCATCAACACAAGTGTCGTGGGCGTTGACGGAGCTGTTGAGATCATAATGAAGTTCGTGGAGGAGTTCCGGAAGAAGAACCTCATGCCGGACAATCTGGACTGAACCTCCATGGAGAGACTGGACAAAATCCTCAGCGATGCAGGTTTCTGCTCAAGGCGTGACTGCGCCCGTCTGGTGCGTCGCAAGCTGGTCACCGTCAACGGTGCCGTGGCGTCAAATGCATCCGATAAAGTCGAAGACGATGCCTCGATAGAAGTGGACGGGGTTGCCATCGTACGCAGACGGCGCGTGGTCTGCATGATGAACAAGCCCCGTGACTTTGTCACATCCACCGAGGATCCCATAAGCAGGACCGTGATGGAGCTTCTCCCCGAAGACCTCCTCAGACAGGGCGTTGTACCCGCAGGCCGGCTGGACAAGGACACCGAGGGCCTTCTGGTTTTCACAAACGACGGCGACCTTCTTCATCGCCTGATTTCCCCCAGACACGAGGTTTCCAAGACCTATCTTGTCCGGCACGAGGGCTCTGTGACCGAGAATGAGATTCAAAAGGCAAAGGAGGGGATTGTCCTGAAAGACGGGACTGTCTGCAAAGGTGCGGAGATAAAGCGTGTGGAAGACGGTCTGAGCACAATCACCATCAGAGAGGGGATGTACCATCAGGTCAAACGCATGTTCGCTGCCCTGGGATGCCATGTGCTTGAGCTTAAACGCATTTCAATCGGTTCCCTCAATCTGGGCGACCTCGAGACCGGCTCTGTCAGGGAACTGACGCAGGAGGAAATAGCACTTCTGGAAGATTGATGTAATCCTCAGTCGTGTGTCTGTGTCTGATTTCCGAACCATTAATTTATGATTTCATCCAGACGCGCATCATCAAAACCGAAATCTATGCTTCAAGCTCATACAGACGGTAAATCTTTCTGTATAATTTTCCGGTAAACAGCATTTTAAAGAACAACCTTTCCATCGGTGCAAGCTCATTAACTAAAGCCCTGGGGGTAAAACTGTGCTCTTTTACAAACCTAATCCTAAGGCCAGAGATAATACCCTCGATATCATTTACCCCATACAATCTTGTTACACCAACATCTTTGACCGGGTTTTTATAATTAGATGCCTTAACGCCGAATTCAGTATACACATCCATCAGGATATGAAGAATCTGATACTTTTTTTCAAGTGCCTGTAACAATCCGTGCACCTGGCTGTTGGTAAGATACATGCTGATTCCCTCAAGAACAACGATGGCTGTATCACAATCCGGAAGCGATGCAATTTGTTCAGGACTGGAAGCATTCAAAGCCTTCATATGATATGTTTCGTCTTCCCTAAAGTGCTTCTTCCGAACCTCTATTACATCAGGAAGGTCGCAATCTATCCATTCTGAATAAGAGCTGTTTATCCTCATATACCTGCTGTCAAGCCCGCATCCTATATGAAGTACCAATGCATTATTGTTTTTCTGCAGCAGACCGTCTGTCCAGTCATCGAAAACACGCGCTCTCATAGCCATGTTGTACGCCAGCCATTTTGATTTTGACTTCCCATGGATTGGGAATGCCTCCTCTTTCCAGATTTTTTCGGCGTAGGGATCGTTCAGAATAATACCCTGCCGACTCACCTTTGATTTTTCCATACAAAGGGATGTACAGCGTTTTGTTCACTTCATTCATACAATTCCGCTCCCTTGCAAATTTCGATTCTTACTCATTTACTCGTGACAGCAATACAACCGTCTCCACATGGCTGGTCTGCGGGAACATATCGACCGGCTGTGCTCCGACCATCCTGTACGGGCCCATCTTCGTCAGGTAGCGAAGGTCACGGGCAAGGGT
>CADBOI010000053.1 GCA_902796335.1 uncultured Spirochaetales bacterium | reverse complement strand
GACACTGTGATCTGCTATCTGGACGAAGGTTCGGCCAACGCATTGGATATCCAGCTGGATACAGGTGCGACGTTCGAGGTTCTTGCAGCATACAAGAGTGAAATGACCTATGGTGGAATCAAAGAAGGCTACGGATTCTTCAGCATCAAGATTACGACCACCGGCTCCACGGACGCAAAGTACAAATACTATGTGTTCAACGGCTGTACAGGTTCCAAACTCATCGACTACGAAGTCACCGATACAACCATGCAGAAACGCAGCTACTGCGGCTTCCAGTGCCTTACCAGTGATGACGAGTTCATGCTCCTTTACATGGACACATCCGGATCGAGCAACTACTCATATGCAAAGAAGCTGACCGCCGCAGGTGTCAGTGACTATGTGACCCTCACCGACAACATGAAGTACTCGGTTTCCCAGAACGCATCGTTCTACGATCCTATCGCAAACAGAGTTATCGTCAAGTGCACCAACTACTTCGATGAGATCAACCTTTCAGACGGTTCCATCACACAGAGAAAGCAGCAGTATGCCGCAAACATCTGCACAGCTGACATCTCTGATTTCGTCAGAAAGGAAGCAGGCTCCAACATCTTCATCGTTGGAACGGCAAACAGCTTCCTCTACTCCATAGACATGGATAATCCGGATAACAATCCGGTACAACTTTAATTCGGAAGTTATAAATCAGAAAAACTGCTCCGGATCGAACGCAACCCCGCCCTGCTCTATTCTGAAGAATACGACGGGCGGGTTGTAATTTGATGTTCCTTCGGCAAATGCAGCAATGGCCTGACCCTTCTCGACAGTATCGGCGGACTCAACAAGCGGCTCGCCGAGATAGTCATAATAAGTTGTGTAGCCGTTGGCGTGCATTATCTTCAGGAAAGCCGATCCGTTGTCGTTGAAACCCTTGTCTACGACGGTACCGCCCTCAGACGCAACCACCTTGGTTCCGGCCTCTGCCTGAAGAAGGATTCCGTCAAGCTGCATCGAATCGTTTCCGATCGGATTCGCCACCTTGCGGTTGTACATGCCTATTGTCCTTCCCTCAGAAGGCCTTATGAAAGAAAGCTCGTTGTCAGCAGAGATCGTACCGGATGACTCAAATGTCTCGTACGGGATGAAAAGCTTCTGGCCGGCCTCCAGAGAATCCTCCGTGATGCCGTTGACATCCCCTAAGGTCTTGGCACTGATGCCAAGTTCATACTTCTGGACAATGGAAAGAAGAGTGTCGCCCTCTTTGACGATGTAAAGCGTTCCGTCACGATCGGGAATCTGAAGGACACTGCCGATATACAGCTCAAGCGTGCTCTTTATCTGGTTGACGGAAACGATGGTCTGGACACTGAGACCGAACGATTCGGCGATCGAAACCAGCGAATCTCCTTCCTTGATCCTGTATTCCTGATACTTGACGATGTCCTTGGAGAAGGAAGACTGCTGTGAAATAGCAAGATTCTGAGCAATCAGGGGCTTTTTCATCTCGACACCCTGCTCAACAATCGCCGCAGACCCGTCATCATCCCCTGCGCCGAAATCGGAAGAGCTGAGATAATCCATCTCCTGGGCCGACGAAGCACTGGCAGTTATGGCTGATAGACCGGAATCTATGGAAAGGTCCAGAGACTCCTCCACCACAGGCTCTTCAAGGACAGCCTGGATCACAGGATCCTTGATCTCGACAGCCGAAGAGGCCTTCTGGGTCTCCTGGACCTGTGCGGACACGGACTCGGCTTTTTGGACTGTCTGGGATGAGGAAGACCTGTCCTGCCTGTCCAGAATCCTTATCCAGACAAGGACGGCAACGGCACAGATGAGGATGGAAAGCATGATGACAGCAAGGAGTATCTTCGAGGAAGATCCCCTCCTGCTGGAGACTCTGTTGTCGCTTATGTCATCATAGTTTCTGGATCGTGCCAACAAATCACCCCTTGTGAAACTTACGCCGTAATTATAATATCAAAAACATGGGTTCTTCAACGAGTAAAGGGAACATTTCAACCTTGCTGCTGGTCATAACACTGCTTGCACTGATTGTTTCTTTGGGCATGCTGGCCGAGCTTATGGTGTCCGATCGGGTGCGTGCAGGCAAATATGTGAACCCCTATGTTGCAGGTCAGGTCATCAGGGGAACCATCTATGACCGCAACGGAAGAGCCCTTGCCCTGGAGGTCCCCCAGCAGAACGTTTTCGTGAAAACACCCGTGGATGATGAGAACCTGATCTCCCAGGTCCTGTCCCTCCACATCGG
>CADBOI010000052.1 GCA_902796335.1 uncultured Spirochaetales bacterium | reverse complement strand
TACCATCTATATCACCAAGAACGGCAAGGAAATAGCTGTACTTTCTCCTCCTGGAAGAAGCAAAATGAGCGCTTTGAATTCTCTGATTGGAATCATTCCCGATGACGGAAAGACTATGGACGAAATCAGGATGGAAAGGATGGAGAAATATCTATGAAGGCAATCATCGATACAAACATAGCCATTGACCTGATGCAAAAGCGTGATGGTTTTGCCGAGGATGCTGCAAAGGTTTTTACGATATGTGCCGGCGGTCTTGTAGAAGGCTTCTTTACCTCGAATTCAATTTGCGACATCCACTATATCTTGAAAAAGTATCTGCATGATGAAAAGGAGGTCCGCCGTTGTCTGTCATCCTGGCTGGATATCATCAATATTGTGGATCTGAAACCCGAAGACATCGTGAACGCAGTCGAATCGGATATGTCTGATTATGAAGATGCCGTTATTGCCGCCACGGCGAAGAGAAACCGCATAGACTTCATTATCACCAGAAATACGAAGGATTTCAAAGAATCACCTGTTCCTGTGCTGACTCCCTCCCAATTCATCGAGACATCTCTGAAAGCGGGATGGCGGATGGACGGAATTAATGGTATAGTGTAGAAAAACAAACTCAGGGGTTAAAAATGAAAATCACAGAGGATATCATCTACGTCGGAGTCAACGACCACGAAGTTGACCTGTTCGAAGGCCAGTACGTTGTTCCAAACGGAATGGCATACAATTCATATCTCATTATGGACAAGAAGATTGCCGTAATGGATACGGTTGACAGACGCTTCACGCATCAGTGGCTGGACAATCTCCAGAAAGCACTCGGAAACCGCAAGCCCGACTACCTTGTCGTGCAACACATGGAGCCCGACCACTCGGCCAATATCGCCAACTTCATGAAGAACTATCCGGGAACCACAATCGTCTCATCGTCCAAGGCCTTCCCGATGATGAAGAACTTCCTCGGAGACGACTACGCCTCCTGCCGCATCGAGGTAGGCGAGGGCAGCACTCTGGATCTCGGAAAACACAAACTGAACTTCGTCACAGCCCCGATGGTCCACTGGCCGGAAGTCATCATGACATACGACAGCACCGACAAGGTCCTGTTCTCCGCAGACGGATTCGGAAAATTCGGTGCCCTCGATGTTGAAGAGGACTGGGCATGCGAAGCCCGCCGCTACTACTTCGGCATTGTCGGAAAATATGGTCCTCAGGTACAGAACGTCCTGAAGAAAGCCGCAGGTCTGGACATCTCCATCATCTGCCCGCTCCACGGACCTGTCCTTTCCGAGAACCTCGGATACTACCTGAACCTCTACAACATCTGGTCTTCCTATGGCGTTGAGAGCGAGGGTGTCATGATTGCCTACACATCCGTCTATGGCAACACCAAGAAGGCTGTCGAGCTTCTCGAGCAGAAACTCAAGGCCAACGGTTGTCCGAAGGTCGTGGTCTCAGACCTTGCCCGTGAGGACATGGCAGAGGCTGTCGAGGATGCTTTCCGCTACGGAAGACTCGTACTTGCCTCTACAACCTACAACGCAGATGTCTTCCCGTTCATGCGCACATTCATCGAGCATCTGACAGAGCGCAACTACCAGAACAGGACTGTTGCAATCATTGAGAACGGTTCATGGGCACCTCAGGCCGCCAAGGTCATGACCGGACTTCTTGCAAACTCCAAGAACATCACATTCGCCCAGAACACTGTCCACATCAAGAGTGCCCTGAACGACGAGAGCAAGGCTCAGGTCGAGGCTCTTGCCAAGGAGCTCTGCCAGGACTACATGGGACGTCAGGAAGAGACAGTCAACAAGAACGACATGACAGCCCTGTTCAAGATCGGCTACGGCCTTTATGTGATCACTTCAAACGACGGAAGACGCGACAACGGAATGATCGTCAACACAGTTTCTCAGGTCACAAACTCTCCCAACAGAATCGCCGTGTGCATCAACAAGCAGAACTACACACATCATGTCGTCCAGCAGAGTGGAATCATGAACCTCAACTGCCTGTCCGTCGAAGCTCCGTTCTCGGTATTCGAGCGCTTCGGTTTCCAGAGCGGCCGCAACACCGACAAGTTCGACGGTTCGGATTTCGAGGTCCTGCGTTCCGACAATGGTCTCAGATTCCTGTCTAAGTACATCAACGCCATGATGAGTCTGAAAGTTGAGCGCTATGTGGATCTCGATACCCACGGAATGTTCATCTGCACGGTTACTGAGGCACGTGTTCTCAGCAACAAGGAGACAATGACCTACAACTACTACCAGTCCAACGTAAAGCCCAAGCCGAAGACAGAAGGCAAGAAGGGCTGGGTCTGCAAGGTCTGCGGATATGTCTACGAAGGCGACGAACTTCCGGAAGACATCGTCTGCCCGCTGTGCAAACACGGAGCTGCAGACTTCGAACCCATCAGCTGACAAAGACACTTCAGCATATCACGCAGGAGGCCGCACACGCGGCCTCTTGTGTTATCTTTCCATTTTGCCTCCGAAATCCCTGTTCCCTGTGTTTTGGTATGCAGGTTTTTCCTTTGATTCTTTGTCTTTGCATCCAGATTCTTTGTTTTGGAAAAAACGGATGCAAAAAACTGCCAGCTTTTGCCACCGGAAACAGGAACTTGGCTTGTTTGGGATGCAAAGAATTGTTTTTCCTTGCCACCATTTTCCTTCAAATCCTTCAATCC
>CADBOI010000051.1 GCA_902796335.1 uncultured Spirochaetales bacterium | reverse complement strand
GTTGAGTCCGCTTGTCGGCGAATCCCCATGGAAGTAGTTTCCACCATGCCACTGGAACGTCCTCTCGCCCTCCACGCTTGTGACGCTCGGGAACTTGTAGGAAGCGTTCTTGACAAGATAGAGTCCGAGCGGGAAGCCGGAGATCTTGAGCTTGATTCCGCCGCCGGCTGCGAAATACCAGTTGATACCGCTCTTGATATGTTCAAGCTCGTAGTTGACACCTGTTGCACTGACAAAGAGCTCGGCCTGCAGGATGTTGTCGACAATCTGATAGCTGACCTCGAGCATGTTGTCCCAGAGGAAGGACTGGTCGGTGACGGAGCTGAATCCGCGTCCGATGGTCATTCCGTCGATGTAGAGCATCTCATACTTTGTGGCACCGAGTTTCGGATCCCAGAAACCGAGACCCTTGGACGGGTCGTCTCCGTAGATGTTGTTGTAGTTGTAGAACTGCGGCAGCATGAAGTTCACAGAGGTCGAGGCGCAGAGCATTATGTTCTTTGTCTTCTCTTCCTTTGTTTTGAAGGAGAAGAGTTTGACGTAGCCGGCTGCGCTTGCGGTGGTCTTGATGTAGTTGGAAAGACCCTGCAGAATTCCTCCGGCGTATGTTGCAGATGCGCTCAGGACATAACCCTTTGTGGTGTTGGTGACATAGTCTCTACCATCCCACTGGATACCGATGTTCAGCTTGTTGGAGAACTGCCATCTGAGGCTGTACTGGTAGATCAGCTTCTCGAACGGAGTGTACTTGTCGTCGTAGAATGCCTTGTTGAGGCTGACGTTGATTCCGCCGAACAGTGAGAGACGGCCAACATCATAGATGAACGTATAGCCTGTGTTGTAGCCAAGGGAGAACGTCAGAAGGTCGTACTTCATCAGGTACCTGCTTGAAGGATACTCGTTGTTGGCGTTCTTCCACTGTGCCGGGCTATCGAATCCAAGGGGCCAAGTCACATCGCTGTTTCTTCCGTCGTAGTACTTCGGGGCACCGATGCCCTTCTGGAGCTCGTTGGAATAAGCGGAATGTGAGAATCCGAAGCTGAACGAGTTGGACCATCTGTAGTCCTTGAACCACTTGTCTCCGAAGGAGACGTTGACCGACTGGGTGTCAGGTGACAGAGTCAGGCCAAGGCCGAGCTCCTGCCCTCTTCCGCCGAGGTTGTGGTCGGCCCACTGCACGAATGCGGAAACCGGGAACGAGTTGAGGGTTCCACCGAATGTGGCGCCGAACTGGATGTCCTTTGTGCTTCCTTCCTTGAGCTTGAAATCGAGGATGACCGAATTCTCGGCCTGACCGTACATCAGCTCGTAGTCGAGGTTCTCCAGAAGTCCGGTGTTGTAGAGGTTCTGGGCACTTGTGATGAGCTTTGACTTGGAGAAGATGTCGCCCGGATGGATCTCCAGCTCTCTTCTCATGACGTAGTCCTTGGTCTTGTCGAGACCTGAAATGAGGATTTCCTCGACGGTTGCCTGAGGACCTTCGACAATGTCCAGATAGAACTTGACGGTCATGTTCGTGTCGTCGCGCTCGTCACGCATGTTCATCTGGTTTGCGATGTATCCGTCATCGTAGTACAGGTCGGCGATCGAGCTGTATTCGTTCTGGACCTGGGCGATGTTGAGGACGGATCCGACCTTCAGTCTCTGGACCTTCTTGATCTGCTCATCTGTGAAGATGGTGTTTCCGTAAACCTCCAGACCACCGTAGAACCACTGCTTTCCTTCGACGATGTTGTATGTGACAACTGCCTCTTTGTACTTCTCGCTTGAGGACTCGACGTACTCGATGATAGGATCGGAAACGATGACATCGATATAACCGTTTGTCTGATAATAAGTTACTATCAGGTTGACATCAGATTTGAGATTCTCGATGTTGAGATAGCCCGAGTTGAACAGGGACTTGACCTTGGTGGTCATCTGCTTGCGCAGTGTCGAGGCATCGAAATGGTCGTTTCCCGTGAAGTCAATCCTGATTATCCTGGTCTGGTCACCTTCGGAAATCTTGAAAATGACCTCATAGGTGTTGGCCTCATCGTTTTTGACAGTCTCGTACTCGATGGGGACGTTCAGGAAGCCCTTAGTATAATAAAGAGAAGAGATCTGGGCCTTGGCAGCCTCGAAGGACGCCCTCTTTCCGGGGTCCAAGAACTTTCCTGCCGCAACCTCGGTGACTGCCTCACGAAGGTCCCTGGCCTTCACCTTGCTGTTTCCTTCGAAACGCACGGCGCTGATTCTGGGAATCTCGTAGAACTCGAACACAATCCTGAGGTTGCCCTCTTCGTTCTTCTCGGCATCCGCCGTGAAGAAATCTATTCCCTCGACCTTGTAAAGCTGGTCCATCATCTCCTGGAACAGGCTGTCGGTAAAAGGTTTGTATCTGTAAGCATAAAGTACGTTGTTGATTTCTGACTCTGAAACGTTCTGGATTCCGGAATAAGAGAACTCCGAAATCTCCTTGCCGTAATACCATTCATCTGCAGCGAAAGCGGAGAAAAGAACCGCAAACACCAGGATCAAAGTCATGATCGTTTTTCTATTCATTCGCATATGTCTCCTGAAGACTTAATCAAAACTGAATCTGTTTGGTTACACTGAAACCGATTGTATCCAAAATATCGAAAACAGACAACTCGTGGGGGTTGGTGAATATGCTCACCGTACCCATCGGAGTGTCCCAGTCAAGGCTGACCTCCGTGTCAAGAATCAGGTCCTTGGCAAGGAAGTGGCCGAAATCAGTCGCGGTGTTGTTCCTGGTCTCCGCCTTGAGCATGAGCCTGATCTTCACGAACCACTCCGAGGTCAGGTACTTTCCGGCGAAGATGGAGGTTCCGTCAAGATACCTCGCAAGCATGCTCACCTCACCCTTCTTCGATATCTCTCCCGGCAGGGCGTCGATCAGAACGTTCGGGATGATGTTCGACCTGGCCGAGAATATGTCCAGACCGAGGGAGTTGCGCACGATGCTTGAAAGCGAGTAGCTCTTGTTGGACTCCAGGATTCCAACCCTGGTGAGGGCATCGGTCGCAGTGGCGGCAAGTGAGGCTATCGAGGACAGCGACAGGGACTGGTCCAGGGAGCTGGACGAGAGCACGCTCTGTCCCAACATTGCCAGGATCTCGTTCTCCGTCTTCATCGGCGTACTGGAGAATCTCGGGTTGAGGTTGTCCAGCGTGGCATTCTGCAGGATCAGGCTGATGACGACCTTGTTGCCGTCGGAATCGTAGTCCGTAATGTCTGCGGTGAGGTTGAGGATCAGCGGGAAATCCGATTCATTCATTGTGAGATTCCTGGCCGTCAGGTCCGCACTACCCTCTCTGATGATGAAGTCGTTCTGGAAGTAGTAGACCTGACCGGTCTTCAGTGCAAAACCGCCGTCCACCTTGAACACGTTGTTCTCATCGATGATAAGCCTGACCTTGTTGTCCTCGGCTACGGTGAAGTTTATGAACGAATTGTCCTTTTCCGGATAATAGAACTCTATGTTCTGTCCGGTTGTCATGGTCACATCGAGCTCGAACGGCTGAGGCACGGACCCCTCCTTGGGGTAGTACCACTGGGGAACCTCTTCCTGAAGCCTGAGGGAGACCTGGGTGTTGGTAACATGGATGTCCGCGGTCATCTTGCTCCTGTTGGGATAGACGATGTAGTCGAGATAGCCTGTGACGTTTCCATGGACGTCCATCTCGAAACCGGAGACGTTCGGGTACCAGAAATCGATCGGGGTGTTCTTGTTTATGTTCAATCGGACGTTGAAGGACTCGAAAGCCCCCTGTTGCATGACCATGTCCACTGCGACATCCCCGTAGAAATACCTGCCGTCAGCCTCGCTGTATCCCGACATCGGGGTCCTTGAGACCGACATCACATGGTTGTTCATGGAGACAACCACGTTCTTCACGGAAACAACCTGATCAGGCAGATAGAACAGGGTCATCTCGTAGGACTGGCAGTATGCCATGCCGTAGAAACTCGGATTGGAAAGCTTTCCGGTGATCAGGACATCTCCGCTCACGTGACCGTCCTTGAATCCGAAATCGGGAGAGTTTATGAACTGGTTCAGTATCGGAAGTGGGAAAGAGATGTCCGTCACAATCAGGTCCAGCTCTTTTCCAACATATCCTTTCGCCTTGAATCCGAAAAGGAAATCGTCGGCTATCCGGACATCGACATATCCGGAATCCAGGTTTATCTCTCCCTTTAGCATGTTTCCGCTCATGCTGAGGTTTCCGTTGCTCAGGTTTATGTTCAGCTTGGCATCATCGACCTCATAGCCGTCTGCCAGAACGACATCGGATATACCCATTGTGAAATCGACACTGTAGTCCTGACCGGAGATGATTTGGATAATGCTGTCGGACAGGGACTCCACCTTAGTATTGATGGTGAAGGTCGCTGCCTGCGTGACCAGATCCCCGGTCTTGAACAGATTCTCGTTCTTCACCTTCACGGATCCGTCCAGGATCATCTGTGTGAAATCAGCCACGAAGTTGATGTCGTTGACCTGCAGGCTTCCAAGGTTTCCTTTGGAGTCGTAGATGGTCACGACAAGGTCGTCGTACATGATGTTGAAGTCGAATCTGTTGTTCTTGCCCCAGCTGACATCGGCTTTGCCGTAGAACGCACTGTCACGCTGTCCCAAAGCAGACAATGATGCCACAAGTCCGTCTTGGGTGTTATCATTGTACCGCATGTCCAGATAGAACTGGTCATCCACAACCGATGCATGGAGTCTTGAAAGCCCGGATATCGATGTGAAGTCCATCTTTCCTTCCAGGCCCTTTGTCCTGAGCTTGAGAAGCGACGGGATGTCCTTGAAGCGGAAATCCATGGACCCGTAAAGATCGTGGTGCACAGAATCGATGTCCAGAGATGCATTGGTCACCTTGATGCTTGAATTCGTCAGATCGAGGTCGAATCCCACTCCCATTCCGTTGGAAAGGAGAGCGGAGAAATCAGTCAGAGTCAGCCCGTATTCGGAAGAGGACGTGTTGAAGAAACCGCCGAGAGAGCCGTCGATCTCCACCGAAAAGGAATCGGAAGGATAAATCATCATATGGCGAAGCTCTCCGGTCAGGTCGATCATGGCATCATCGAGGGCCGCCCTGAGGGAGATCAGGTCACCCTCGAACGAAATGTGTGCAGGATTCACCGAAGCGTTGGCCTTTACGTTCACAGGCATGGGCCCGAGAACAGGAGCCTTAATCTTTACATCGGCTTCTATGCTTTCAAGATCCTGCCAGTTCACCGAACCGGTCAGGCTGGAATCCTCCACAAGTGGGGAAACAAGCGAGAAATCGTAGCTTCTCATCCCCTTCTCATGAGAGAAATCCATATGAGCGAGCTCGCTTCCGTCGGAAGCGTTCTGGAGAATCAGCTTCCCATCGGGAATCAGCTCGGCTATCTCAAGCGTTCCTTCATATGACAGTCTCAGACCTTCGGTCGTCACGGCAAGAGTCTCTATTGTTGCAAGTCCACTGTCCAGTGTCGATTCGAACGAGACGGCACCGCTTCTGAGCGTATTGCCCACAGAAAGGTCCCTGACAGCCGTATTGATGGAAACACGACCGGATCTTATCAACTTGAAGACATCCATATCTTCCGGACTTTTCCCCGGCTTTCCCTTCAGCACAGTCTCGATGAAATCGGAGAACTGCCCGTCAAGACTGGCGTTGACCACGACGTTTCCGTTCACAGCGGTCTTTTCAGTGACAACGTCCAGCGGTTTGAGAACCGATTCATAGATGCCCTTGTATCCGTAAGGCAGCAGGTTGCTAAGGTACATGTTGAAGGAAACCTGACCTTCCGAGTAACCGAAGAACGCACTGAGGTTGTTGGAGCTGCGGATTTCACCGTGAAGCTGCCCTTCTCCGGGAAGGACGACGGAAACACTGGCGCTTCTGTCCAGAGCCTCCATCCTTATGTCGTTAAGAGCGACATCCGCCGACTCGATTGCAAGATCCCCGTCAAGGCGGGCGTTCGCTTCAAGATCGAACGAGAAGTCTTTGACAAGCGGACTTTCCATGTTTCCTTTTACAGCCGAACGCACTCTGGCTCCCATTGCGGAGTCCGAATATGAGAAATCGACAGTGAGTGTAGTCAGTTCCAGAGAACTGATGCCGGCACCTTCAAGGCCCCTGATACCGGAACCGACCATCGTGACCTGTCCCAATGCGCTCAGATTGGTCGGATTGAAAGAGAATTCGCCCGCAAGACCGCGTGACCTGACCGAACAATCGGAAACCGAGGCTCCGATCTCCATCGAGGAGATGTTTCCGCTGACAGTTTCGGACCCGTCATAGGAACCGGACAGGACAAGATTGTCCACAGAAAAATCCAGGTCAGCACCTTTCAATGAGCCGGAAGTCTGACGGACATCAATGTTGAATGACAGGATTCCGGACTCCAGACCGTAGCTTGCATTGACGGTGGTGCCGTTGACTGAAGCCTTCAGATCCATGTCTCCTCCGTCGAAGCCGGCGTCGTTGACATAGAGGGCTACAGAGGCGACACCCTGCCTGATTGTGGCAATGGCGGAGCTTGAGTCTATGCGCACCATGTCTCCGAACGAAGCATCGGCAAAGGAGAGGTATGCGACCAGATCCTCACCCATGGAAGCTCTGATGTCGTTGACAGTCAACATATCGGAACCTGAGAAAGACGCTTTTATACCGGGGATGTTAAAAGCCGCGCTTTTGAGCACAAGTCCCCTGTCCAGATACGCCGTGGCGTTGATTCCCGAGGATTCTGCCAAGATTCCGCTGTAATCCGCACGGACGGACAGGTCGGACACCACAACGGAGATTCCTATTTTCCCGAACGGAGGATTC
>CADBOI010000050.1 GCA_902796335.1 uncultured Spirochaetales bacterium | reverse complement strand
GCCGATATTCACAATCATCGTCATCTTCTATCTCTTCAACTGCAAGATGGACACCTCGGCAAAGCTCACGTGGCTTGTGGTCATCGCTCTGGCACCCATCCCGGGAGCCATCTTCCTGATCTACTGCAAGATCAACGTGGGCCAGAGATCCACGACATTCAGGGTGAGCAAGCTTCTAAAGGAGAGTAAAGACGCGATTGTCCAGAATCCCAAGGTCATCGACGACCTCAAGGGAGATGCTTCGGGAACTCTGGAGCTGAACCACTATATCAACCGCGACGGCTGCTTCCCCATCTACGAGAACACCGAAACCACATTCTTCCCGATCGGAGAGCAGAAGTTCCAGGCGATGCTGGAGGAGCTTGAGAAAGCCGAGAAGTTCATCTTCATGGAATACTTCATCATCGAGGAAGGCTACATGTGGGGCCGCATCCTGGACATCCTTGCAAGAAAGGTCAAGCAGGGCGTGGACGTCAGGGTCATGTACGACGGACTTTGCGAAATCTCAACCCTCCCTGTGAACTATCCGAAGCTTCTTGAGAATCTCGGAATAAAGGCAAAGCTCTTCGCTCCCATAACACCGTTCGTTTCCACCCACTACAACTACAGGGACCACCGCAAGATCCTGGTCATAGATGGAAACGTCGGCTTCAATGGCGGAGTGAACCTCGCCGACGAGTACATCAACAAGATCGAGCGTTTCGGACACTGGAAGGACACTGCAATCATGCTCAAAGGTGCCGCCGTCCAGAGTCTCACTCTGATGTTCCTCCAGATGTGGAACATCACGGAAAAAGAGGCGGACTTCTCGCAGGCATACATACCTGCAGTCCAGGGAAAGACCGACGGCTTTGTGATGCCTTACGGAGACAGCCCGCTTGACGACGACAAGGTCGGAGAGAGCGTCTACATGGACATCCTCTACAAGGCCCGCAGATACGTCCACATCATGACGCCGTACCTCATTCTGGACGGTGAGCTGCAGACAGCCCTCAAGTATGCCGCAGAGCGCGGAGTCGATGTGAAGCTTATTCTCCCTGGTATCCCGGACAAGGGCACGGCCTACTCTCTTGCCAAGTCCCACTACTCCAGTCTGATAGCCTCAAACGTCAAGATATATGAATATTCTCCGGGATTCGTGCATGCCAAGGTTGTCGCAAGCGATGATGAGAGGGCTGTTGTCGGAACAATCAACTTCGACTACAGAAGCCTCTACCACCACTTCGAGTGCGCCACCTACATGTACAAGACATCCTGCATTGCCGATATAGAGAAGGACTTCCAGGCAA
The DNA here is from genome assembly GCA_902796335.1 of uncultured Spirochaetales bacterium. Taxonomy (GTDB): domain Bacteria; phylum Spirochaetota; class Spirochaetia; order Sphaerochaetales; family Sphaerochaetaceae; genus UBA9732. The sequence continues at coordinate 13,402 of CADBOI010000050.1, read as the reverse complement.
CTCTGGAGAAGTGCCGCGTCGTCACTCCCGAGACCATAAAGAACGAGAAGTTCTCCTACAAGCTGAAAGGTGCTATACTCAAGCTATTCGCACCGCTTTTCTAAAAAACAAACGGAGGCATGGAAATGCTGCTTGAAGTTGGAACAAAGGCTCCGGATTTCGAACTGCCGGACCAGAACGGAACGATACACAGACTCTCGGATTATCTTGGACAGAAGGTGATCCTGTACTTCTATCCCAAGGACAACACATCGGGCTGCACCAAGCAGGCTTGCGGCTTCAGCGAGCGTGGTCCTCAGTTCAGGGAAAAAGGCGCCGTGGTCCTTGGCGTAAGCAAGGACACGGTGGCTTCGCATAAGAAGTTTGAACAGAACTACAATCTTGGCTTCACACTTCTCTCCGACCCGGAGCTCAAGGTCATCAAGGCCTATGGAATCTGGCAGGAGAAGAAGAACTACGGCAAAGTCACCATGGGTGTTGTGAGAAGCACCTATCTGATTGATGAAAATGGGGTAATCATCAAAGCAATGGGAAGCGTCAAGGCTGCGGACAATCCGGGCCAGATGCTGAATCTGCTATGATGGAAAGACTCTCAAAACGAATCAAGGATGTTCCCAGGTACGGATGGATATTCGCGGTAGTGACCTACGCGATCCAGATGTCGTCCTACTACGGCAGCATGCTCCTCACAAGAATTCTCGGAACAAACAGCTGGATAGTTGCACCAAAGATCCCGTTCATCGATGACAGGATTCCCATTGTAGCCATATTCGTCATTCCCTATCTGGTCTCCCTTCCGTTCTGGTTGGGAGGCACTGTCCTCGCATCGCTGACGGAGAAGAAGAACTTCTATACCTACATCTCAGGTCTGTGGTTTGCCTATTTCACCGGGACATTGATCTTCACATTCATTCCCACCTACATAGACAGGGTTGCGGAAGGCCTGATCCAGTACTCCAACCAACCGGGCTTCTTCAATTTCCTTTTCAAGGTGGTCTATCTGTCCGATGGAGGCAACTACGGCTACTGTCTCTTCCCCTCATACCACTGCATGATCAGCCTGTTCTGCTATCTGGGAGTCAGGAAAAGAAACGAGGTCTCAAAAGGCACAAGGGTCTTCATGCTGGTCATGACAATATTGATCTGCATGTCCACCGTATTCATCAAACAGCACTATTTCATCGATGTCATAGGCGGAGTGACCCATGCAATCCTCTGTTACACAATTGCAAGGAAGTTCGACTTCGCCACCAGATTCTTCAAGAAATTCATGTAAGGGAAATTGCCTTTTTCCCGGCTTTCCGCAAGAACAGCACAAGACAGAAACCTGCGAAAACTATCCCGGTTATGATGGAAACCGGTCCGTAGACGTTCGACCCCACTCCTATTCTGTTCCAGAGCAGTCCCATGCATTCGGAAGCCGACATGAAATACGTCATCGTCACGGCAGACATGAATGTCGCGGGAACAATGCAGATGAGACTGTTTCTCCCGTTCTGCAGAAGATACGATGCGGCAGTCCAGAGCATGATCATTGCAAGGGTCTGGTTGGACCAGGAGAAATATCTCCAGATGACCGAATAGTCCAGCTGGCAGATCAGGATTCCGGCCAGAAGAAGCGGAATTGTAAGGATCAGCCTGTTGCGGATGCTTTTCTGATCCATATGAATCCAGTCGGCAAGAGTCAGTCTGGCGGACCTGTAGGCTGTGTCGCCCGATGTTATCGGACAGGCAATCACACCCAGAATCGCAAGAATGCTTCCGACCTTTCCAAGAGTGGTGCTGCATATCTGATATACAACAGCATTGACTCCCGCTCCTGCCGCCAGAAGGGCCTGGGCATCCTCATAGAAAGACATGCCTGCTGCCGCCCAGACAAGGGCAATGATGCCCTCTGCGACCATTGCACCGTAGAAAATCTTGCGTCCCTGGCGTTCCGAGGTACAGCATCTGGACATCATCGGGGACTGCGTTGCATGGAATCCGGAGATGGCTCCGCAAGCCACGGTTATGAAAAGGAACGGCCAGACAGGAATGCCTTGAGGATGAGTGTTCGCAAGTCCGTTCCAGAATTCCGGCATGTGGTAGTTGTGATTGAAGAAGATCACTCCACCCACTCCCACAGCCATGACCAGAAGGGCGATTCCAAACACCGGATAGGCCTTTCCGATTATCTTGTCTATCGGCAGGAAGGTTGCCACAAAGTAGTATGCGATGATTATCCAGAGCCAGAAGGTGGTGTCGTTCTCAATCGGGGTGAGTATGTCCAAAAGGCCTGCAGGACCTCTGGAGAACACGACACCAATCATGACAAGAAGGACAACGGAGAAAATCCTCATTATGGTCAGCATTGTGTGGCCCAGATATTTTCCGGTGAGCTCCGACACGCTCTGGCCGCTGTTGCGCATGGAGATCATTCCGGCCATGTAGTCGTGCACTCCACCGGCGAAAATGGTTCCGAAAACAATCCACAGGTAGACCACAGGCCCGAACAGGGCACCGTTGAGCGCTCCGAAAATGGGCCCCAGGCCGGCGATGTTCAGAAGTTGGATCAGAAATATCCTCCAGCCCTTCATGGGAACATAGTCCGCTCCATCGTTGAATTCGATGGCCGGAGTCTTTCTGTCATCAGGTCCGAAGACCTTGTCCACGTATTTCGAATAGAAAAGAAATCCCAAAACAAGGGCCGTCACACAGATTGCGAATGTTACCATTACTAAATCTCTCCGCCCGAATTCTATCACATTCGGGTAACAGTGATTAGAGATTTAGCGATGGATTTTAGTCGGCAAATCCCATATACTTCGCATGTCATGAAACGTTTTGTCAGAAGTCTCAGGGAGATTCCGAAATACGGCTGGATACTCAGTGTGGTCTGTTTTGGACTGGATATTGCCGCATATTATTTCGGAACGCTCTTCAACAGACTTCTCGGGACAAATGCCTGGCAGTTCGCTCCCAAGATCCCTTGCATAGACGACCGGATCCCCATCATCGGGATCTTCATGGTCCCTTATCTTCTGTCCTATGCTTTTTGGATCCTCGGATTCGCACTGGTATCGCTCACGGGCAGAAAACGCTTCATGAATTTCATCGCAGGCCTGAGCCTGTCCTATTTCATCGGATTCCTTTTCTTCGTCTTCATGCCCACATACATGGACAGGGCCATGGAGGGATTCATCGAGTACTCCAAAAGGACGGATTTCAACGGCTTTCTGTTCCGACTGGTATACGTAAATGACGGAGGGGACTTCGGATTCAATCTCTTCCCGTCGTTCCACTGCATGATTAGCGTGTTCTGCTACCTTGGGATAAGGAAGCAGGAGACCGTATCCAGAGGAATCAGAATCTTCACCCTGGTCTCAACCGTGACAATCTGCCTGTCCACAGTCTTTGTGAAACAGCACTACTTCATCGATGTCGTAGGTGGAGTTCTTCTGGCCATCGTCTGCCATGAGGCAGCACAGAAACACAACCTCTCGTCCTGCCTGCCCCGCTTCATCCGAGAGCCACATCAAGGGCCATCATCAGACTGAAACCGACAGCAAAGGCAATGACACCCACATTGGAGTGCTCGCCTGCCGACATCTCCGGAATGAGCTCCTCGACAACGACATAGAGCATCGCACCTGCCGCAAACGACAGAAGATATGGCATGGCCGGCACCACCAGACTTGCAACCAGAACGGTCAGGAATCCGAACACAGGCTCAACGGCACCGGAAAGGACTCCCAACCAGAAAGACTTCGGCTTGCTCTTGCCCTCGGCAAACAGAGGCATGGAGATGATGGCTCCCTCCGGGAAGTTCTGGATTGCAATTCCCAGAGCCAGAGCCAACGCTCCTCCCGCAGTGATGTGGGCGGAACCCGAAACCAGACCTGCATAGACCACACCGACAGCCATGCCTTCCGGAATGTTGTGCAACGTCACAGCTAGAACCAGCATGATTGCTCTGTTCAGCCTGCTCTTGGGTCCTTCGGCTTTGTCCGCTCCCACATGCAGGTGCGGAATGACCTCGTCCAGCAGAAGCAGGAAAAGAATTCCGCACCAGAATCCGATGAAGGCAGGCATGAACGCCCACTGTCCCTTGTCAGAGCTCTGTTCTATGGCCGGAACAATCAGACTCCATATGGATGCAGCCACCATGACTCCGGCGGCGAACCCCGTCAGAGCCCGCTGCACACCGATCTTCATGTCCTTTTTGAGAAAGAACACACATGCGGCACCCGCCGCCGTTCCGAAGAAAGGTATCATAAGACCCCAAAAGACAGTACTCATCGCATAGCCCTCCGATTCTGTTCTGATATGAGTATACCAGCCGTTCAGCGGAGGTCAACCTCCGCCTTACGACAGCTTCCAGCTCACAGCCTGTTTCCTTCCCATGAAGAAGTTCCTGTAGATGCCCTTCTGGTTCACCAGCTCCTCGTGTCTTCCCTTCTGGACGATCTTTCCCTTGTCGACAACGACAATCTGGTCCGCATTCCTTACCGTCTTCAGCCTGTGTGCGATCATGATGATCGTCTTCTGTCTGGTGAGATTCTCGATTGCCTCGGTCAGGTCTTTCTCGTTCTCAGGGTCGACATTGGCAGTAGCCTCGTCCAGGATGATGATCGGGGCATCCTTCATGATTGCCCTGGCAATGGAGATACGCTGTTTCTCTCCTCCGGACAATGTCGCTCCGCCTTCTCCGATTACCGTGTCGTATCCGCCGGGCAGTGCCATGATGAAGTCGTGGCAGGCGGCTTTCTTTGCGGCGGCAATCACCTCGTCCAGAGAAGCATCAGGTTTTCCGAAACGGATGTTGTTGGCAATGGTGTCCTCAAACAGATAGACTCTCTGGAAAACAAAGCTGAAGTTCTCCATCAGGGAATCGAAACTGTAGTCCTTCACGTTTCTGCCACCCAAGGTGACCTCGCCCTCCTGAACATCCCAGAACCTCGCTATCAGTGAGGTGATTGTTGTCTTTCCACCACCGGACGGACCTACAATCGCCGTTGTGGTGTTCTCCTTTATGTCCAGAGTGACGTCGTCGATAATCTTCCTGTTCTCATAGGCGAATCCCACATGCTCAAGGTGGATGTCCCTGTTCCGAGGAACGATCTCTTCGCCGTTGATGTCCATCTGCTCGATGTCCAGAATCTCATTGGCAAGATCGACACCCTTTCCGATTATCTTCAGAAGCGCCGTGTAGATTCCGGCGGTATCCAGGGCCTCAAACACCATGAACGAGCACAGAAGCATGACTATCGAGTGTACCAGTTCCATTGTTCCGTTCAGATAGAACAGGATGGATGCTCCCGCTATCACAACGCCTATGAGTTTGACGATAAAGTTCTGGACGCCTACTGCGGGAATGGCGGCAAGCTCCGCACTGATGTCCGCCTTTTTCTTCCTCTCTATCGCTTTCTGAACCCTGGACTGGTTCTGGCCTACGATGTTGTAGTTCCTGATTTCGGCAATTCCCTGGATGTACTCCAGAATGACGCCGACCATATCCCTGTCGGCGGATAGCTTCTCGTCCGCAACTTTCGCAACACTTCTGTTAGTCCATCTGTTGGCCAGAAGGAAAACAGCAATGCCTGCCAGAGCTATGAGACCTATCCTGTAATCGAAGATCAGCATGAACAGAGCGATCACCACCGTAGTGATTCCACCCTGAAGTACCATCATGATGGCGCGGGTGGCAATGTCTCCTGTCTGCTCCATCGTGTTGGTAGTGACGGATGTGATGTGTCCGAGACTAGTGTCGTTGAAGTATCCCATCGGCAGATATCTCAGATGCTCGCCTATCTCGATCCTCTTCAAGGCACAGGTGTCATAACCTCCCTCGGTCTGAAGCATGGCCGAAAACCTGTTGATAACCATCTTTCCCAAGGTGCTTACCAACATCAGGGCTATCACAGTCAGAATCGCCTGATTGTCGATTCTTCCATACAGGACCGCCTGGATAGCAAAATAGGCAGCCGGAATCTTCATTGCCGTGAATATTGCCTCAATCACACCCAGTGCTGCGGATTTATAGAACTTGTTCCTGTTCTTCCTGCTGCAGAAATCAAAGAACTTCTTCACCATCTTAAACATTTGCAGCCTCCTTTGAAGCGGATGCCTGCTCATCCACATCCTCATCTCTGGCCATGCTGTGGGCTTCCCACATTTTTCTGTAGAGCCCGCATTTCTCAAGCAGTTCCTCATGGGTGCCGCTGCCTTCCACATTTCCATCTTTGATCACGAAAATCCTGTCGGCACTTGTGATGGTTGAAAGACGGTGGGCGATTACTATCAGCGTCCTACCCTTGACGAGCTTTGCCACGCTGGACTGGACAATGGCCTCGTTCTCCGGATCCGTATATGCCGTGGCCTCATCAAGAATCACCACCGGAGCATTCTTGAGCATTGCCCTTGCAATGCTTATCCTCTGCCTCTCTCCGCCGGACAGATGGCCTCCGGCACCACCGACCACCGTGTCGTATCCGTTCTCAAGACCCAGGATGAACTCATGACATCCTGTTGCTTTCGCGGCGTTGATCACATCCTCATCCGTCGCACCTGCCCTTCCGAGGCGTATGTTCTCCTTCACGGACAGGTCAAACAGATAGTTGTCCTGCGACACATAGGCTATCTGCCCCATGTAGTAGTCCAGCGGCAGGTGCTTTATGTTCGCTCCGCCGTATGTTATAGACCCGGAGTTCACATCCCACAGGGAATCGATGAGCCTTGCAATCGTGCTTTTTCCAGAACCCGACGGTCCCACTATCGCAACGAACTCTCCTGTCTTTATGTCCATGTTGATGCCGTGAAGCACCTCCTTGTGTTTGTATGTGAATCTGACATCCTTCAGTGAGATGTCCGAACCGTGCGGCTTGGCCATCAGCTTCGAGGGCCTTTCCATATCATTGCGCTCAAGAATCTCCGTAACCTCGCCGAAAATCGTTCCCATCTTCAGAAGGTCATCGGAATAGGAGAACGCCACCACAAGCGGAGTGATGAGTCCCGCCGAAAGGATTATTCCCGTGATGAAATCTCCGGGCGCAAGAGAGCCGTTTCTAACCAGCAGAAGCCCTATCGGGAGAACTCCCAGGAAGGTTGCCGGCAGGAATGCCATGGTTCCGGACTGCGGCCAGATGCATCTCCTCATCCAGTTGATGAACACATCCGCACCTTCTCTTGCGGCTTTGACGAACTTCTCGTATGAACTGCCGGTCTTGCCGAATGCCTTGATGACCTCAATTCCGTTGATGTATTCAACAGCCGTATCGTTCAGCTTCTTCGTCTTCTCGACCGAAAGCTCGTAACCTCCTCTGCTCTTTAACAGCATCAGGGCCATGAAGACCAGGCCTATTCCCGCACCGACAAGATTCGCCAGCCCGAGCCGCCAGTCCAGTGTGATCAGATAGATGAACATCACAATAGGCAGCAGGATGTTCGCGGTGAACTCCGGCACAATATGCGCCAGTGTTGTCTCCATTGAGTCCACACGCTCCACGATTATGTTCTTGTAGCTTCCGCTGTTGTCATCCAGCACCGAGCCCAGAGGAATCCTGGACAGCTTCTCGCAGAGCTGCTTTCTTATGCCTCCCAGAACGGTGAACGTGGCAACGTGGGACAGAGATGTCGAGAAAGAGTGAAGTGTCATCCTCACAAGCCAGAAAAGACCCATGAACATGACCTGCCTCAGATAGAATGCCCACTCCCTGTTACCCGCCAGCAACTGCCTGACAATCCTGGCAATGATCAGATACGGACCGAAAGACGCGGCAACACCCAATATGGCAAGTACCACGCTTGCTCCGAAATAGGAGCGTTTCCTTCCTGCGAACTCAAGAACCCAGGACAGCAAACTTCGTTTTTTCATTTATATCGCCTCCCACAACGAAACCCAACCCCTACCTTCAACTGTCAGTTAGATTACTCTAACCCACAAAAAGGGTCAACTAGTTAGCAGCCGCTAACTGAATGTCCTTCTGCAAATCAGTGACGATTGGTGACGTCAGTGACAACGGTGACGTCGGTGACGACGGTGACGACGGTGACGTCAGTGACGACGGTGACGACGGTGACGTTAGTGACGTACCCTTGCAAACTGAAACGCCTGCATGTACCATGAAGAAAAACATACAAAAGGAAATCGCATGGAAAAACTCAACGTCACATCACTTTCATCAACGTACACCCTCATCAACGGAGTGAATATCCCCTGCATCGGATTCGGCACATGGCAGACACCCGACGGCGTAGTGGCTTATGAGTCTGTTCTGGCTGCTTTGAAGTGCGGATACAGACACATTGATACGGCAACGGCATATGGCAACGAGGAAAGTGTCGGAAAGGCCATAAATGATTTCCTTAAATCAGGAGAAGCGAAAAGATCCGACCTGTTCATAACCACGAAGCTCCACAACAAAGACCATGGCTATGAAGCAACGAAAAATGCAATTGAACGGTCTCTTTCCCTTCTAGGTCTGGACTATCTGGACCTTTACCTGATCCACTGGCCGAATCCCATTTTCTTCAGAGACAACTGGGCAAAAGCCAATGCCGGATCCTGGAAAGCCATGGAAGAAGCTTATGAAGCAGGAAAAATCCGGGCTATCGGCCTGTCGAACTTCTTTGAAAGGCATATAGACAAATTGATGGAAACGGCAAAGATTCCGCCAATGGTGAACCAGATCAAAATCTGTCCGGGAATCGCCCAGCCGGAATTGGTGAAATTCTGCAAGGACCGTAACATGGAAGTGGAAGGATACAGCCCTCTTGGAACCGGAGGTTCCTTCAAGAGCGAAGTCCTGAAGAAAATTGCCCAGAAATATGGAAAGTCCATCGCCCAGGTCTGTGTCAGATGGAGCCTACAGCAAGGAGCAATCCCCCTTCCGAAGAGTGTAAATCCTGAAAGAATCGCCCAGAATTCTCAGGTGTTCGATTTTTCTCTGGAAAATGAGGACTGCAAGGCCATTGCTGAGATCAATTACGCGGAGCTCGGAATTACCCCTCAGCGCAACCCGGACGAAAACAACTTCTGAATTGCTTCACAGCATATCAACAATGCTACTGACTCTTGAGGCATCCAAAACGCCCAGACGTCCGCTGGTGCCGGCTCCCATGTAGATGATCCTGCCGCCCTCTTTCAGGGCCTGCGTGCACCACCCGATGGCTGTTGCTATCTGCGGCAGCGCCTCATGTACGGCGCACACCACATTGTTGTCTTCCCTGTTCATTGCCTCGGCAATCTGGAGCGGAGTCATGGTGTCGAGTGACATGGTATCCGCATTACGTGTTTCTGTTGTAAGTCCTGATAAATCAATCATGCGTCAATTCTGCCCCCGTTTCCTGCGGTTTTCAAGTTTGAACTTGTAACGGTTTTGTGCAAAACAGATTCCCTGCCTTCATGGCCTGTTCGACAACGCACCTTGTCAGATTCCTGATTTCTATCCCGCCTTGCTCTGCCATATGCTCGTGTTTACGGCATTTTCCTTAATTCTGCAGAATATTGCTGTAATCGGATGATAGACACAGGTGATTTGTACAGACACAATGGAACATAACATGTTTTTTGCTGTAAAATATATAAGGGAAATCAAACAGCCGGGAGGCGGAAGAATGAAAGCAACGGCAGGATGCCATAACAAAACCCGGAGGGATTTGTGAACTACAGCGTTTATGACAAGGGACAATACAGAACGACTCACCTTACAGAAGATACGATGTGGGGAGCTTTCTCCATGGCGCTGTCAGGTCGCTCCAGGCATGTGGCAAGCTACAAGTTCGGCTTCCTGAAATCCATTCTGGACAACCTGTATGAGGTCGATGAAAACCTGACGCTGTCGTTTGACCAGTTGTTCGGCAAGTTCGCGGAAATCTACTGGAACCTGATTCTGAAGTACCATCTGAGGCAGAGCCCCGATAACGTAGAAGGCAATACGACCTATCTTGAGCAAACACTTCTGGAAGCAAAAAGCAAGTATATGATTCCTGAGGATACCCCATATGAGAGCCTAACCTATCAGATGGCGCTGGATATAAACAGCAAGGTGAAAAGCCGCTGCAAGAACAACGTGGTTGGTGCGCTGTTCGGCGATACGCAAGAGCTCTTCTACTCTTTTGACAAGAAGTCAGAGTGGCTGCGGATCAACCCGCAGATGTATACGTTCGTCTGCAAGCACAAGCTTGTGATAGAAAAGCTAAACTACTTCGAGTGGGCCAAATATCTTGAGAAAGTGAACTCAAGCAGAAGCTCAGACCACCTGCTGACCAAGATTGATGAAAGCACTCTGAGAAGCAACCTCAACCGTTACCGGAAGATTCTCGAAGATGAATTCGAAAGCCACAACTGCTTCTACTGCGGCAGAAAGCTCAATGCGCAGAATACCCATGTAGACCACTTCGTTCCGTGGTCTTTCATCAAGTCGGATGATATCTGGAACTTCGTCCTCTCTTGCAACACATGCAATATAAAGAAGAACGATAAACTAGCCGAGCGCTACTATCTGAAGGAGCTGCTCAACAGGAACAGCAAGTACGATATCCTGCGTTTTGCCTCGAACTACTCGCCCAAGAAACTGGAAGATGCCTACGACTGGGCAAAATCCAACGGCTACAGCACCGTCTGGAGACCCGCATGACCAACAGAACCATAGACTATTACAACAACAACGCCGAGGAATACTTCAACTCAGTGATTTCCGCGGATATGACGGAGAACTACACAAGATTCCTGCAGTACGTTCCCAAGGGAGCAAGCATCATGGACCTCGGTTGCGGAAGCGGAAGGGATCTGAAGTACTTCAAGGACAACGGATATAAAGCAGAAGGACTCGATGCATCGGAGGAGCTCTGTGTCCTTGCAAGGGAGTATTCAGGATGTCCGGTGCTGTGCACGGACTTCCTGAGCTGGAAGCCGGATAGAAAGTATGATGCATTCTGGGCCAACGCTTCCCTACTCCACCTTACGGAAAAAGAAATAACCACCTTCTTTGAGCAGAAGACCGGATACCTTGCAGAAGGCGGCATATTCTACATGTCCATGAAAACAGGCATCCCGCAGGGAGACGATGCAAAGGGCCGCTACTTTACCCCGTTTACCGAAAAACTGCTTGAACAGATACTCAATGCCTCCAGGCTTGAACTCATAGACAAATGGTCAGATGATGATGCCCTTGGCAGAAGCGATACAAAGTGGATGTCGTTGATAATAAGGGTGGCTCAGTCCGCATCCTTAGACCACTCAGGCACAGCAGTACCTGGATATCGGATCAGCCGAGCTATCCGATAAGGATTACGAAGGAAAGCGGAAGACTACAAACACAGAAGTCGATTATGTGGCCAACATGGGAAGCCGCCGTCTGAACTATCCCAGAATAATGAAACACCTTCCAGAAAACCTTCCAGAAAAAAGGAAGTGGAAGTTATGGGAATATGTTTTTCACCCGAAGCCAGAAAGATAGAATTCCAGCTGAATCCTCTCTTCGTACGTGAAATGACTTTGATTTCAGACCAAAGCTGTGATACTCTTTACTCGGCCCATGTGACCGTCCTGATAAGGTTGTTTTGTGGTAAATCCAATCCCATCACACGATCTTTGGGACGTTTTTTTATCTCCTCCGTTTTGAAGTGGCGATCTATATGTTACTGCTAACAGATTTCAATTGAGGAAGCAAAAACGGTTGACGGAATTTACTTCCCCCATATATGATTCCCCAATTCTTCACGAAGGAAGACAGCATTCCCCTTAATATAAACGGGGGAAAAAACAAAGAAAGATCTCCCTATCCCGGGAGATCCGATAAAAAAGGAGGACAACTGATGTATAGCTTCAACGACAAGGAAATGTTCTATGATGTTGCCGACGGACTCGGAATCGTAATCAACATTACAACCGGAATTTACTACTCTCTCAATAATGCCGGAACTGCAGTATTCGAACAGCTGAAGGCCGGAGCAGACCCCAAGGCCATCTCCGGAGAGCTCTCCAAACTGCAGCTATGCCCAGCAGATATCGAACAGAGAGTCCTGACCTTTGCGGATAGTCTTGTCCAGAAAGGAATACTGATTGAAGACAGCACACCAGGCAACGAACCGTCCCCGTTTGACTACCAGTCCTTTTCCGATGGTTTTGACCTTGTGGTTGATGAATTCCATGAGGTACAGGATCTGATAATGGCTGATCCCATCCATGATGTGGATCCGAACTACGGATGGCCTGCCATGAAGGATGACGAAAAAAAATAACGGGAATCCGCATGAATACGGAATCAAAACAGATATGGATAGGCAGACCACATCTCGTACTTGGAAAGGATGTTGCAAGAGCCGTTGCAGATGTCGGGTTGAACGGTCATAAAGAACTCTGGTTCGAGGTCCCTGCAGACAGAAAGGACGATCTTGTCACGGAAAGGGCGGATGCCTTTGTCCTGATGCTTCTCAGACAGGCACTTCTCACCGGAGCCCACATCTTCAGCGAAGCGCCGGTCTCGCGGGAACTTCTCGACAGCCTCAATGACGGACTCCTGCCCCGCCTTTCCCAGTCAGTGGAACGTTTTCAGGGTGTAAAGGTCCACGCCCTGCCCTGTCAGCCTTCTTCAGGTGGAGAGGAAGTAGCCACAGGGTACTCGGGTGGCGTGGATAGTCTTTACACGGTTTCAACTTACCTGGATGACAGAAACGGGCCGAGACTGAACAGCCTTGCATGTTTTGATGCCGGTGTCTACGAAGAGATTGGAGACAGACGCACCCGTCTGTATAATGAAGCCCTGAACCAGACAAAAGACATAGCAGAAAGATTCGGCCTCGGATGCGTAGGGGTGAGAAGCAATATACAGGATATTGTGGATGAACTGTATCTTGCAGTTGATACTTACCGGCTCATCGCATGTGCAATGGCAGTCAACAACCGCATAGGCACATATCTGCACTCGGGGGCCTATGAGCTTGAATCCCTTTCCATAGACCCCGACAATGTTGCCTATTATGACAGCCTGCTTGCAGATGCCTTTTCCACAAAAACACTACATGTCATGGTTTCGGGAAGTGACAAGAAGAGGATTGAGAAGATCTCGTTTCTTGCACAGCAGGATGAGAAAACAAGGTCTCTTGTTCATGTGTGCGTACACAATCCTCTGCCGCTTGCCGGAAACTGCGGGGTATGCCCGAAATGCATAAGGACCGAGCTTGCGATGGAAGGACTGGGCGTATTGGACAGATTCGACAAGGCCTTCCCTTTGGAAACAATCAGAAAAAACCATGACGAACTTGAGGCAAAGGCAAGACTGGGTTCAAGGAACCAGCATTATATGGAAGCCGTGAAGGCAATGGACGAAAAAGGAATACATGCCTCTGAATCAGTACGAAGGAAGATGCGCGGCGGTGCGGCGGCCGAGGCAGTCATAAAGGCGAACAGGGAGAAACTTCT